>CAXTDG010000220.1:0-7681 GCA_964242675.1 uncultured Chitinophagaceae bacterium | reverse complement strand
TTGCGTACCGCCATAATAAAACGTTCCTAAAGCACTAGATACATTCTGGGCAGTGTAGGCATCAAATCCAAATCGGTTACCAGCAAGACCATAGCTACCACGGAGTTTCAGGTCGCTAAAAATGTTTTGGTTTGCCATAAAACCTTCCTGGTTAATACGCCAGGCCACTGCTACCGCAGGGAAATAGCCCCAGTAATTGTTCGATCCAAATACGGAACTGCCATCTCTACGAAGCGAACCCTGCAACAGGTATTTTTCTTTGTAATTGTAGTTCACACGACCAAAGTCGGAAATTAGCTTTGTCTTTTGATACAGGGCGGCGGAGCCCTAGTTTACACGGTAGCTACCAACAGCATAAGGATTACCCAAGGCCAGGTTGTTGAAGCCAATATTATCAACCGGGAAGTTGGTGCTGCTGGCTTGGAAGCCATCACCATTTACGTTTTCCTGGTACGAATAGCCGACTACAGCATTAATAGAATGGTCGCCGAATTTGCGATTCCAGGTAAGGTAGCTTTCCGCAATCTTGTTGGAGTTTTGGTAAGCATACCGCAGCGCAGAACCGTTGGTACCGAAGTTAAGCAGGGTACGGCCGGAGGGAGGATCAGGATTGCTGTAAAACTGGGCACTATTGTACTTGGAGTAGTAGCTGCTGTAAAACTCACCATGCGTGGTGCTATAGCTTTGGTACGATAGGTTCAGATCGTACTGAAGGCCGAAAGGCAATTTTACCGTAGTATTAAAAGTTGCCAGCAGGTTATTGTTCTTCGTATTATCCTGTGCTTGTTCAATTAGTGCAAGCGGGTTGAAATAACCGGTTGTCTGGAAGTTTTCGAAATAAGAGCCATCTGCGTTTTTAATAGGCGATACCGGCAGGTGGTTTACCATTTGCGCCAACACATTATTTCGGTTGGGCGTATTATTGCCATTGCTGTTGGAGTTGGTAACGCCCAGTGCAAAGTGCACATTATCGTTAATGAAATACTGATCAACCGCCAGGCGACCAATGATACGGGTTAGGTCGCTACCACGTAGGATACCATCTCTTTTAAAATAGTTTACGCTGGCTGTATAAGAACCATGTTCGCCTCCACCGCTTAGGGCTAAGTTGTGGTTTTGCGATACAGCAGAATTGCGCTGTACAGCATCCTGCCAGTTCGTATTGGCTCCTTTATCGTCGTTGGGCGAAAAGGAAAGATTGTTTTTAGTAACGAAAGCCCGCAGTTCATCAGCGTTCATCATTTCCAGTTGCTTAGATACCTTTTCCATACCTACATACCCACTGTACGTAACCTGCGACTGACCTTTGCGGCCCCGTTTGGTGGTGACCATAATTACGCCATTAGCAGCACGGTTGCCATAAATAGCGGTAGCTGCTGCATCTTTCAATACGTCTACCGAAGCAATATCATCCGGCGCTATTAGGCTAATATCCGCACCGGGTACACCGTCAATTACATAAAAAGGACCAGCAGGGCTATTGATGGTAGAGGCACCCCGCAGTATCACTGCTGCTGGGCGGTTAGGATCGCCACTGGCAGAAATATTAAGGCCAGGAACTTTGCCCTGTAGCAACTGCCCCACATCACTAATAGCACCTCTATTCAGGTCTTCTGGTTTTACCGTAGTAATAGCGCTGGTAAGCGTTTTGCGGCTGCTGCGGCCGTAGCCTACTACCACCACATCATTCAGGTTAGCCGACGAAGTACTCATGGAAATATTGTAGAAAGCCTCTTTCGTAACCGGTACATACGTAGCAGTAAAAGAAACAGAAGTAACTACCAGCGTATCGCCCTCAGCAGCGCTAACAGTAAAAGAGCCTGTGGCGCTGGTAGCCGTAGAGCGGCCAGTGCTTTTTACGGTTACAGAAGCGCCGCTTAGCCCGGCACCTTTATCGTCTTTCACTACTCCCTTTACCTCTCGGGTAGCTTGTGCCATTAGCAGGCAGGGCAAGTAAATAAGACATAAAATCAGGCAAAAAGCTTTTCCTTTTTGCAAACAATCGTTTAGCATTCTCTTTTATTGTTTTGGTTGGCCGGGTAGCCTACGAGGCAGCTACCCGGTTTTTAATAAATCAGTCGGCAAATATAATCTAACCCTTTTCTGTTGTATGTGTATGGCAAAAGCCAAAAGGGGGATGAGTACTCGTCCGTTCTTAAAACTTCAGTGTAGAGGGCAGGTACTTATCTACCAGGCTTTGGTAGTAGGGTTTCAGCTTTTCCCAATTGGGTGTTTCCGGCACTTTGGAGTACAGGTCGTAGGGGTTAAAAAGCTTTACCCATTGCAGCATTTCCTTGTCATGGTCGTCCAGTAGGTGCTGGTAAGCGCCTTCCCGGTGCCAGGAATAAAATGAATGGTAGCGAAGCATGTACAGGCCTTCTTCCGGCAGGTAGTCCTTCATCATCTGATACACATATTCGTCGTGGCCCCAACTCATAGTTACATTCCGCAGGCCACACCCTTTTTCATACACACCCAATTCAGTATTGTACTTTGGGTTGGTGTAGTCAGGATTGTTCTGGAAAAACTCCGGGTACACAATTTTATCGGAATAAGCACAGCCGGTAGGGAAGGTGTCGCCCACTACGGCCCACTGGGCTTCGCCAAACAGGCATAGCACTTTGCCCATATCATGCATCAGGCCAGTTAGTACCATCCAATCGGGGTGGCCGTCTGCACGGATGGCTTCGCTGGTTTGTAGCAGGTGCTGTAGCTGGCTCAGGTCGGTATCGGGGTCGCTATCATCTACCAATTCGTTCAGGAATTCAAAGGCATCCCAAATGGGCATTTCTTTTTTGTTGAAAGCCAGATAGTTCTTCCTTTTTTCCTGTACAAACTCGTAGGTCTGGTAGGTATGGTTCAGGCGGTAAAATTCTTTTACACTGTCCCGTTGCGGACTATCGTAGTTACGGTATTCTTCTTCCTTCTTTTTAGTTGTTATGGTATCCGGTTCAGGATAGCGAAGTAACAAGTCATCTTCCCATTCATCTATGTCGGCCAGGGGCGTAGCATTGGGGGCAAAACTTACATTCATATAGCGAGTTTTTTTTTAAATAAATCCTTTGTACAGGAGCTGAGTATTGGAAACAGAAATAAAGCAAATAAAGGAGAAGTGTATACGCAATTGCACCAGTGAAAAAAGGCGCAAGAGTGGCAAGAGCAGCAGCAATACAATGCTAATTTGAACACTTTTAATAGATAATCAGCCCTTTGGGTAAACAATATTTACGAAAACGTTTTCGCCAACAAGCGGTGTTTTAAGATACTTTTGACCGATTGCTATACTACTACTATGAGTCAGGTTACTATACAAATGCTGGCAAAAGAACTGGGGCTGTCTATAGCAACGGTATCAAAAGCATTGCGGGATAGCCACGAGATAAGCGGGGCTACCAAAAAGGAAGTAGCTGCTCTGGCCAAACAACTGAATTATTCGCCCAATCCATACGCCAGCAGCTTGCGCCGCAAGCGTAGCAATACCATAGCGGTGGTTATTCCTGAAGTAGCCGACAGTTTCTTTTCGCTGGCTATACGGGGCATTGACGAAATAGCACAGAGCAAGGGCTACCACATACTGGTGTACCTAACAAACGAACGCTTTGAAAGCGAAGTAAAAATTCTGGACGATTGCCGTAGTGGCCGGGTAGATGGCGTACTCATTTCTGCTTCCAGCGAAACGGCTTCGTTTGAGCATGTAGAAAAATTGCTGGCCGATAAAATACCCGTTGTTTTCTTTGACCGGGCACCTAAAGAAGTGGCCGTTTCTAAAGTAGTGACCGACGATTATGAAAGTGCCCGCAATGCCACTATGCACCTGGCCGATAACGACTGCCGCAATATTGTGTACTTATCTATTTCTAATAAAATGGATATGAACAACCAGCGTATTAATGGATTTATAAAAGCACTACAGCAAAGAGATTTATACCAGCAGGATAACTCCGTAATTAACTGTACAAATGATACAGGTGCCAACCGGAAAATAATTGACGAGCTGTTGCTGCAGGCAAACAGGCCCGATGGCCTGGTGATTTCGGTGGAGAAACTAATTATACCGGTGTATGCCTCCTGCAAAGCATTGGGAATTGCCATCCCCCAACAAATAAAATGCGTTGGCTTTTCTACCACAGCGTACGCCGACATTCTTTCACCCACACTTTCAACCGTAGAACAGCCTGCTACCGAAATGGGAAGGAAAGCAGCTACTGCTTTATTTGACGCATTAGGAAAAAAAGACTTTAATGCTAATAGGGTACATACAGTGGTACCATCTTTACTACAGGTTAGGGAATCGACCGGTACAGCGCTATGAGTGATTGCTTATATGATGACTGTAATCAATTCTATTTTGAAAGTGGCATAAAGGTGTCCTCTTTGTAAAGCGAAGCATGAATACTATTTAAGACTACCACACAGTTAATGCCATCATTAAAAACGGATTGGTTTTCGTGCAAGCCTGATGGGGTTGTGAAAGCATCCGGTAGGTTTGCATAATTTGGTATGCAACTTCTTCGAAATGTATTAATACGGTTTACGCATCTATTAATGGAAGCATAGGTAGTATATTAATAAAGCAGATTGATTTGTATGGGAAACAATCTGCTTCATGTATAAGTACAACAGATTTGAATGATTGTTAACTTGTTTTTAGTTCAAAACAATCTGTTATGATTGGTAAACAGTTTGTTTTCAGCTCATGTAAGACTCTTTTCAGCTTATGTAAGATTGTTTTCGGCTTATGTAAGACTGTTTTTAGCTTATGTAAGATTGTTTTTTCAGTGCTATAACCAAGCTTAGCATAACCTTAATTTGTAATGCCCTCGGTTGTATTAGTGTTATACACACATTATACACATGTAAAATACCTTTTTACTTGCTTATATGTTCTCCGTTGTATTATTGCTGTGCCGTTTCGGAAGGCTTGCCTGCACAGGTTCCGAAACTATATCCAAATATTTTACAAAAAAACAATTGTAATTCAAACTTCCATGCGTAAAACTACGAATGGCTTTGCCAGATTAGGCTTGGCCGAATTTCAGCAACAATTAACGCTTATTGTAAACAACATGACCGGCAGTGCCGACTTTCCTAACCTGCAAACCGAAGTGCTGGCACTGGCTGCTAAAGCCAGCGCTTTAGACGACTTGGTGCAAAAAGCTGCCGGCGGAGAAAAGAAATTTGCGATAGCACGGGATACAGCCCGAAAGGAAATAACAAACATGCTGCATGCCCTCGGTGCCGATGTAGATGCAGTAGCCAAGGGCGATGAGGAAATACTGATTGCCTCCGGCTTTCCGTACATGCAGGATCGTAAGTCCAGCCCCGATATGGTACAACCCGACCCGCCCAAAGTGAGCCAGGGCGTAAACATTGGCGAGATAGACTGCCGTACGGTAGGGCAGCTAGGCATGAAGAGTGTGAACTTTTACATAACTACCGATGCTACAGCACTTACCGCTGGCGACAGTATAAAGTGGGATGTAGCCTCCAGCAATAAAATAAAGTACACTTTTAGCGGCCTTACCAGCGGCCAGCGCTACTATATAAAAGTAGGGTTGGTAGGCGTACGGGAGCAGGAGGTAATCAGCACCCCGGTATCGTATATACCACAGTAAATACTTATTTATATAACGCTTACTCCTGTGCAAAAAAGGCGCTGCTGCGGCAGCGCTTTTTTTTATGTTTATACAATGGTAGCCACTGCCTGGCTTTAATAGTGTACTATGGCTATGTAGTAGTGCTGCGTAAGCTTTGCGTGGCCAGCTAGTAAATATCATTGCAACAGGCTTTTGTAGTATAATGCACTATATATTTATTGAAAACTTAATTGTAAAGCCAGTTATGAACACACCCAGCATCCGGGCTACCCTACAGCTACTACGGCATATACCCGTTATTGCGGTACAGTTTCCTAACACGGCCGAGCTGAACCGCCGCTTTCGCCAGCTACCCGGTGCCCGCTGGAGCCAAACGCTGAAAAGCTGGTATGTACCGGATACGGCGGCATACCGAAAACGCTTTGGACTGCCCCTGCTGCCCGGCATCAGCAATAAAGAAACATTATATACCACAACCCCGGCTGATGAGCCGGTAACAAAACTTCAGACACTGCAGCAGGTGCTCCTTCCAACCGTTGCCAAAACGGTGGGCATATACCCCTGCAATAGTCATGTGCTACCGGCCCTGCACCAGCTATTGGTGCTAAAAGGATACAGCAAAAATACTTTGCGCACTTACGAAGCAGAACTGTCTGTTTTTTTAAAAACTTTGCAAAACAACCCCGCCGCAACACCGGATGAAGCAAGAATCAAAAGGTATATGGTGTACTGCCACGAAAAACTAAAACTGAGCGAAAACACCCTGCACAGCCGCATAAATGCCCTAAAGTTTTACTACGAGCAGGTACAGAAACGAGAACGTTTTTTTTGGGAAATACCCCGACCTAAACGCCCCTTGCTGCTACCGAAGCTACTGAACCAGCAGGAGATAGCCCGACTGTTTAATGCACTGGCCAACAAAAAGCATAAGGCTATGCTATTTACCGCCTATAGCGCCGGGCTACGGGTAAGTGAGGTGGTGAACCTGAAACTAACCGATATAGACAGTGGGCGTATGCAGCTACTGGTGCATAGTGGCAAAGGCAAAAAAGACCGGTATGTGAACCTAAGCCCCGTGCTGCTGGATATACTGCGGCAGTACATACGAGCTTATAAACCCCGCCCACAGGTGTACCTGTTTGAAAGCGAGCAAACCGGCACGGCCTACCCCAGCCGTACCGTACAGCAAATATTTACCAATGCAAAGCAGCGGGCGGGTATAAAAAAGGAGGTAGGCATACATAGCCTGCGCCACAGCTTTGCCACGCACCTGCTGGATAAAGGCACCGATATACGCTATATAAAAGATTTGCTAGGCCATTTTGATATAAAAACGACTGAACGCTACCTGCATGTAAGCAAGCAAAACCTGGTAAACATTGTAAGCCCACTGGATGACTTGTGGAAGAGTGAAGGCTTGGAATGGTAAAACAATATTTAAAACAAATTGTGGCTACTAATGAAGTATAGCTAATCCCCTTCCGTTTTATTACTAATAATGCGGACACTGCAAATGGTAGTTGTAGCAATAAAATGACAAAAATGCAAGGCATCAATAAAGTGATACTGATAGGCAATATAGGCAAGGCCCCTGAGCTAAAAACACTGGCCGATGGTACACCCGTGGCAAAAATGCACCTGGCCACTACCGAACTGCACCGGGGTAAAGATGGCCGACAAGTAGCCAATACACAATGGCACACCATCATACTGTGGCGGGGCCTGGCAAAGCTGGCTGGCGAATACCTGCAAAAGGGCAGCCATGTGTATATAGAAGGGCGGCTAAACCACCGGCAGTACACTGATACCAAGGGTGAGAACCGCCGGGTGACAGAAGTATTTGCCGAACGACTGCTAATGCTGGATAAAAAAGAAAAAGGGCAGGAAGAATATCCGGCAACAGATGAGATATTACCTTTTTGAAAATGCGTATAGTAACTAACTACTATTGAAAATGTATAACGTTAAGTAATTGATTATCAGCACACTAATTTTTTTTGGAATAGCTGCTAATAACAGTAATATTTGTGTTGTGGGCAATGCGGTTGGTTGACCCAGTCGTCATTTGCGGGCAGACAAGACCC
>CAXTDG010000219.1:0-7683 GCA_964242675.1 uncultured Chitinophagaceae bacterium | reverse complement strand
GTAGCCGAAGTGCACCTGGTGATGCCGTATAGCCTGCACTTTACGCCCTGGGCCGAATGGCTGAGTATGCCAGTTTCGCTCCGGAGCCTGGCGCAATTTTCTGAAACCGAAATTGTGGCCCACTGCCTGGTAGAAATGACCCGCAAAGGTTTTGACGAAGCCACTATACAGGCGCAGGCAAAACACCTTTGCTATGTGATGGATGAAATGACCGCTCAAACCGGGAATGACGCATCTTTGAGTTGGGAAGAGCTTCTGAAACAACTCGGCCCCTGGAGATAATGGCCACTGCTGTCCGCCGCACTACTACCAACCGCAACCGGGTGTATACCTGGCTACTGCTCATACCTGCTTTAGCGGCCATTGGCATTTTTGCCTGGCGGTATTTTGCCACCACCCCTTTGTTCGACGAAGACGATGTAACGTTTGTAAACTACCCGGCTTTTGGCATTATGATGCCAACTGAATATGCCATTCATGGCATTGACGTAAGCCATCACAACAAAAACATTAACTGGAGGCTGGTAAAAAAGATGCACGTTGATAAAATCCGACTTGGCTTTTCTTTTATAAAAGCTACGGAAGGCCTCACGTTTGTCGACGATCAGTTTGTCCGCAACTGGAAGAAAAGCAAGCAGGCTGGCGTTATCCGGGGGGCTTACCACTACCTCATTGCTTATAAAAGCGGTGAGGCTCAGGCACAAAATTTCATTAACACGGTTGACCTGCAACCTGGTGACCTGCCACCGGTGCTGGATATAGAAACCATTAGTGGCAGCAACGTAGCCGAACTGCGGAAAAATGCCCTGGAATGGCTGGAAACGGTGGAAGCTTACTACGGCGTAGAACCTATTATTTATACCGGAACTGATTTTTACAACCGCTACCTGGGCACTGCATTCGACGACTATCCGCTGTGGGTGGCCCATTACCAGCAATTGCATCAGCCGCAGATCAATCGCCCCTGGAATTTATGGCAGCACAACGAAGCCGGCCATGTCAACGGTATCAGCACTTTTGTTGACTTCAATGCCTTTAACGGCGATAGTTCCGATTTTAAAAAACTACTGATTAAAAACCAGCGGTAAGGAAGTTTAAAGTTTAAGGTCTAAAGTTTAAAGTTCTGCTAGTCTGGCTCTGCTGGTTTTCGCATCACGGGTGGCAGGCCCCACCCAACCTCCCCCAACAGGGGAGGAGCAAAACCGTAACGAGATGAATACCAGACATAGTAAAGCAAATTTAAAAACGTTACGGTTTTCAAGTCTCCCAGTTGGAAGATTTAGAGGGGCCACTTTGACACCTTTCCCGTTTTATCTATCCATTGGGCTTTACTGATGCGAAGAAGCCAGCAAGTCCTCAGGGTTAAAAAACTGCCCTTGTAAAAATTCAGCTGCCCACCGATTCTAAGGCACAGGTTATTTCGCTGGCACATCAGCAAAAGTGGTTTAGCTAACCTATTTACCTGTTTATTGGCGCAGGCACAGCAGATTATGCAGTATTCTTGCCCTTTCTGAAACGGTACACATGAGCAACCATCCCCTTTACGGACTTTTATACATCCTCCTTTTACCTGTTGCATTTATACTGGGCCTTAGTGTACTTACAACGTTACCAGCAGCACTAGGTTTTCCTTTACTCCTCATTTTGGTTTCTGTAATGGCTTGCTTTACCATTTACACTGTTGCCACCTTCATTTTTTATATCAAAGCTGTTCAGCAGCACAAGCGGTGCAAACCTTCTTTACGAGATTTGATACGGGTAAATGCTTTCGTTATTATCATTCCAACGGGCCTGTTTGTATTGAATTGCACAGTAATTGTTTTACAGCCGTCGCTTATAAATAATGCTATTATGCAGTTCGAACAAATACAGCAACAAAAATTTCCTTTTTCGCTAAGCGCTATTAAGGCTATGGTATATTTCGTATTAATATATTCTGTAGCATTGTTTATTCACCTCATTTATACCTTTCAGTTACTAAGAGATTTCAAATCTTCTTTTGAAGAAGATACTCGTAATTTATAAGCCTCTTTTTATCAATCATAAGCGGAAATGTAGCTACTTAACTATAATTAACCCGGTTTTGTAGCCATCCTTTTTAAACCTGCCGCAATCTTCCAATTCTATTAACAGGCTACAAATTACCTTGCCCGTTACAGAAAAACCACGACTATATTATGAAGCAAACATTCAAAATTGTATTGGCTGCAGCAGTATTTGCCACTACTTCTATTAGCGCCAACGCCCAGTTGAAAAGCGGTGGCCTGTTCAATAAAATAAAAAAAGCCGCCGGGTTAGATACCAGCAGCACCAGCAGTACAGCCGGTTCGGGCCTAAGCAATGCTGATACTATCAGCGGATTGAAAACAGCGCTGAATACTGGTACCGAAGCCAGCGTAAACAAACTTAGTTCGGTAGATGGCTTTTTAAAAGATGCGGCCGTGAAGATTTTGCTACCGCCAGAAGCACAAAAAGTAGAGAAAACCATGCGTTCTCTAGGCATGGGCAAGCTGGTAGATAACGCCATTACCAGTATGAACCGCAGTGCGGAAGATGCCAGCAAAAAAGCAGCGCCTATTTTCCTCTCTGCCATTAAAAACATGAGCGTAACGGATGCCTTGGGCATACTGCGTGGCGGCGATACCAGCGCTACTACTTACCTCCGCAAAAGCACTACCACCCAACTCAGCAGCGCCTTCCGCCCGGTGATAGATTCGGCACTGGTGCAAAATAATGCTTCCAAATACTGGTCGCAGCTTTTCACCGCTTACAACAAAGTAGCCCTTACTCCGGTAAATACTGACTTAGTTGGTTATGTAACGGACAAAGCCATGACCGGCATTTTCTACTACATTGGTCAGGAAGAAAAGAACATTCGTAAAAATCCGGCATCCTACGCCAGCAGCATTATTAAAACAGTATTTGGCTCTAAATAACACCTGAGCCAAACAGGAACAGGCAAGCGGCAGTAAGCAATTCGTAAAAAACAAATTGCTTACTGCCGCTTGCTTTTTACGAATTGCCTATTGCTCATAGAATCTGGTATTATTTCTGACAAGTAGCTTTAAGCTGCTCAAAAATGAAGTTGTTGTAACTTTTTCCGGGGACAACTTGTTTCAATCTGCGGCTTTAAATCTTATCATTGCAGCAAAATAGAAAGCGCTATGGAGCAACCTAATTACGATACGCATTCCGAAAAACAACCGAGCTATATACCAGTAGTGGCGGTAGCCGCCGTGCTGGCCCTTTTTGCCTGGATTTTACTACACAACTACCACAATAGAGGTTATATCTGGGATCAGGGCTATATCAATGCACCGCATGAAGGAGCAGAAGGTGGTTCGGAAAACACTAGCGGCCGGGAAGAGCATGAAGGTGCCGGTTCCGTTCAGGAGCCACGCCACGGTGGAGACTTAAATATTGGTAGCGCCGCTACTGGCCGTCTGGATTCTCTTACGGGCAACTTCATTTATGAAACTGGAGCTATTCAGAAAATAAACGTGAAAGACAGCCTGAACATTGAAGCTGGTGCCAACAGTAGTGAATCCAAGCTGGTACAATTTCTTAGCGGCAGTGCTATGGTAGATACGGTTGATAAAACCCAGGGCTGGATTACGCTGGACCGTTTTTATTTTGAAACCGGTAAATCAACCATTACGCCTGCTTCGCAAGCACAGTTGAAAAACATTGCTTCCATTTTAAAGGCATATCCAAATGCTAACCTTAAAATTGGTGGATATACAGATAACGCTGGCAACCCGCAGGCAAACATGACGCTGAGCAACAGCCGGGCTACTGCCGCCAAAAATGCGTTGGTAGGTTTAGGCATTACAGCCAATCGCCTGCAAGCTGAAGGGTATGGCCAAGAACACCCGTTAGCAGACAACGAATCAGCCGAAGGCAAGGCCCGCAATCGCCGGGTAGATGTTCGGGTGGTGAAGAAATAAAGCAACCCGACAGGCAATTAGCAATAAGCAGATGCACTACAATTGTCTGTCAGACGTTCTAAAATTTATTTGGAAGAGAGCGGTGCAATAGCATCGCTCTTTTTATTGGGTCAATAACGGCCTTATAAAAATCTTTCTCTTAAATAATCGGCACTGCGTTCTTTTGCACCGTAAATAATAAATAACACAAGAACAGAGATGATACAGACTAAGATAGCAGTAGATGTGCTGCTGGATGATAACCGGGTGCCACAAACCATCAACTGGTCGGCTACGGAAAGCAGCGCCGATGAGCCGCAAAAAGCCAAGGCCATGATGATTAATTTTTGGGATGCCGCTGATAAGGCCGCCCTACGCATAGACCTGTGGACGAAAGAAATGATGGTAGATGAAATGGCGGACTTTTACTTTCAAACCATGATGGGTATGGCCGATAGCTTTGGCCGCAGCACTGGCCAAACGGCCCTGGTAGCCGACATGAAAAATTTTGCCCAGGCTTTTTATAAAAAGTTTCAGGAGTTGCAGGAAAAAGAAGCGAATAAGAAAGGTTAACCTAATTGATAAGGGATAATTGACAATTGATAATTCTGATTGTCAGTTAATCCTTATCAAACCAAACTGCGTTAAATTGGATTATAGTATTCTGAACCACTTATTATCAATTATTAATTATCCATTCTCAATTAAAAAAATATGGCTTTAGAACAAGATGTAATGGCGCAGATGAAAGATGCCATGAAGAGTAAAGACGAAGCAGGCCTGCGTAGCCTGCGAGCTATTAAGGCAGCTATTATTGTGGCTAAAACGGCCGAAGGTGCCCACGGCGAACTGAAGGAAGAAGACGAAACCAAACTGCTGCAAAAGCTGGTGAAACAGCGCAAAGATTCGCTGGAGATTTATACTAAACAAGACCGCCCCGACCTGGCCCAGAAAGAGCAGGAAGAAATAACGGTGATAGAAGCCTTTTTGCCGAAGCAAATGAGTGAAGCAGAACTGAAAGAAGCGTTACAAAAAATAATAGCCGACACCGGTGCCTCTTCCCCGGCCGATATGGGCAAAGTAATGGGTGCTGCCACCAAACAACTGGCTGGCCTGGCGGATGGGAAAGCCATCAGTGCAGCAGTGAAAGAGTTGCTGGCAAAGTAGAGCAACAGCCGTTTAAAGTATAAGGTCTAAGGTTTAAAGTTGTACTGTTTTATTTCCTTGTTTTTACTCGTTCAACCGCCCATTTACAAATGCAGGTAATATTTGTATTGATTTGGTATGATCAACCATCAGAACTTTAAACCTTAGACATTCAACTTTAAACTTTCCTCATGACCCTTGATGTACTGTATCTCATCCTAATTGTATTTGCCATTATCAAGGGCATTAGCAGAGGGCTGGTAGTAGGTGTATTTTCTATACTGGCATTCATCATTGGCCTGGCAGCAGCACTAAAGCTAAGTGCCATAGTAGCACAACGCCTACAGGAAAGTGCCGGAGCACATGGACCGTGGTTGCCGGTAGTATCTTTTTTCCTGGTATTCATTGTAGTAGCAGTTGCTGTTAGCTGGCTGGCTAAATTGGTTGATAAAGCGTTCGATATTGCCCTGCTGGGCTGGGTAAATATGCTGGGGGGTATTGTGCTGTACGTAGTTATTTATACCATCCTGTTTAGCGTAATGCTGTTTTATGTAGAAAACACAGGCATGGTGAAGCCGGAAACCCTTGCCGAATCTACCACTTACCCATACATACAACCCTGGGGACCAAAGCTGATGGATAATATTGGCAGCATTATTCCTGTGTTCAAAAGCATGTTTGCTCAATTGGAAAATTTCTTTGAGGGCGTAGCAAAAAAAGCAGGTTGATAGGATAGACACTTTTTCTCAACCCTTCCAATTGGCTTTACGTATTTGGTAAAAAGAGGTCAACCTTTTTGTGCACCAGTAGTAATATTGCTGTTGCGTGTCTTAATTCTATTTACAAAACCTTTATCCCTGCAATAGCAATGTGCAAACAGCGCCTCATTGTAGATAATCGCTTACTTTAGCAATTAAAGACCAAGCATAGTTATACTTTTACCGCAAGTGTTCCATACCCGTCATTCATGCAATACGAGATAAAACAGTTAGATAAATTCCGGTACATAGAAGAAGGCCAGGGCGAACCTCTGGTGCTACTGCATGGCTTGTTTGGTGCACTTAGTAATTTCCGTGACCTCATTGAAAAATTTCGGCAAACGAACACGGTAATTGTACCAATGCTGCCGCTTTTTGATCTGGATATCTTCAATACTACCGTTAGCGGGCTGGAGCGATATGTATCTCGTTTTATAGAAGCAATGGATTACCGGAATGTAAACCTGTTGGGAAATTCTTTAGGTGGGCATATTGCACTACTACATGTACTAAAGCATCCCGAACGCATTAAATCACTTATTCTTACCGGCAGTAGCGGTTTGTTCGAAAGCGCTATGGGCGATACCTACCCCAAACGGGGCGATTATGAATACATGCGGCGCAAAACAGAAGTTACTTTTTACGACCCAGCCATGGCTACTAAAGAACTGGTAGATGAAGTGTTTGAAATAACTAATAATCGCATCAAGGTTATTAAAATAATAGCCCTAGCCAAAAGCGCTATCCGCAACAACCTGGGCGAAGAAATAAGCCAGATACAACAGCCTACCCTCCTTATCTGGGGCAGTAATGATAGCATTACACCACCTTTTGTAGCACACGAATTCAATAAATTAATACCGAATAGCGAACTGCACTTTATAGACAAATGTGGTCATGCACCTATGATGGAGCGACCCGAAGCATTCAACGAAATTTTAAAAAACTTTTTAACTCGTCTAAAGCAACCTGCCGCTATGGCCTAATGTCTCGTATATAAAGTGAGTGCTGCCTGATTGCCGTTTTATTACCAGCGGTTTGTATTGGTAAGAATATTGACAAGTAGAATAATCAGGAGTCCAAAACGTTTTATGTAAAACCGCTTGCCAAAGCATTGATCTTACAGATAGCGTTTTATAAAACCACAAGAAAGGAATAGCCGGATGCTTAACCAACAATTGATATCAGCCCACATTACCCCGCTGCAAAGCAACCAAACGGTTGAAGAAGCACTTGCGTTGATGGAGGATATAGAGAAACACCAGCTACCCGTGGTAGAGGAAGGTATATTTCAGGGAATTTTAAAAGAAGCAGCTTTACTGGAAGCCGACTCCCGGCTTACTCTAAACGAATTGGTGTACGACATGCACCCACTGTCAGTAAAAGCGAATGACCACATTATTAATGCTGTAAAACTATCTGCCGGGCACAATCTCGATGTTATTCCGGTAGTAGATGCTGAAAAAAACTACATAGGCACTATTGATTCGGACGACCTCTTTCGGCAACATGCCCGCTTGAGTGGGGCTGACGAAATGGGTGGGTTGATTGTATTGGAAATTGACAAGCCCGACTATTCTTTTGGTGAGATAAGCCGCCTGGTGGAAACTAACGATGCCCACATTACGCAGCTCAATACATTCACCGAAGAATCAACGGGTCGCCTTACCGTTACCCTACGCATCAATAAACTGGAGGTTGCCAATATTGTAGCCACTTTTCAGCGTTACGAATACCAGGTGCTGTACTTTTTCGGAAAGGAAGAGTATGAAAATGAATTGCAGCACAATTTTCGTAATCTCATGAACTACCTCGCCATCTAATCTTCTCATTGTTTTTTTGTTGTTATAACC
>CAXTDG010000218.1:0-7698 GCA_964242675.1 uncultured Chitinophagaceae bacterium | reverse complement strand
GTGGTAAGTTCGCTGATATTCAGTTTGCCATTGGGCCTGCTGACGAAGAATGGCAGAAAGAAAATCCGGATAAGAGCTTCCAGTTTGTGAACGATCTGTTCGGTGGATCCATTCCCCGTGAATTCGTTCCAGCCATCCAGAAAGGTTTTGAAAACTCTATGGGTACAGGCGTACTGGCAGGTTATCCGCTAGTAAGTATGAAGATCCGGGTGTATGATGGTAGTTTCCACCAGGTGGATAGCGATGCTATGAGTTTTGAACTTTGTGCTAAAGGTGGTTACCGTGAAGCTGGACGTAAGGCAAAACCAGTGCTGCTGGAGCCAATCATGCGGGTAGAAGTGATTACCCCAGACCAATACATGGGTGATGTAACAGGTGACTTGAACCGTCGTCGGGGTATGCTGGAAGGTATGGATAGCCGTAACAACGCACAGGTAATTAAGGCGAAAGTGCCCCTAAGCGAAATGTTCGGTTACGTAACGCAATTGCGTTCCTTGTCTTCTGGTCGTGCTACTTCAACCATGGAGTTTAGCAACTACAATCCAGCTCCTAGCAATATTGCTGAAGAAGTAATTGCTAAGAGCAAAGGCAAGATTAAAGTGGAAGATTAAGTTTCTTCCTGCTAATAAAAAATCCCGTCTCACAAGGACGGGATTTTTGTTTTTAACCAAATCTGTCTGCAGGATTTTGCTTTATATGAAATACAGCGTAAACAACCACCTCATGACTTAGCAATTCATAAATGATTATATAAGGGAAGCGTTTCAATTTGATACGTCTGTAATGCTTCTCAATAAATCCATACAATTCAGGGTTCTCTAAGATCCTATTAAAATAAACTTGCAGTTCTGTAAGAATTTTTCTCCTAAACCTGCACTTTGTTCTTTATACCAGGTGTAGGCATCATCTACCATCAACTTAGCCCCTTCTTTTACGACTAGTGAATACATTATGCAGTTTTATTTCTTCTTACAAACTGTTTCACTTCCTCCCAGGTGTACAACTTCGATTCATCAGATAAATGCTTTTCTCGTTCCTCTTCCAAAATCTGAAGCTGTTGCCGTGAAAGCTGAAAATCCTGTAAGAGGTTAATATCATCTTCCAATAAAAGATACATTCCTTTTACTTTATTGTCATCTGCTTCTGCAATAAAATCATGTAATTTTCTCCTTATTTCAAGTGTATCCATAACAGAATTTTTAATGTAAAATGCTCTATTGTACAGGCAAGTTAAAAATAATTTACTGCATCCGATAATAATACAGGTAAGAATACGATGGCCGCATCCTTATTGTGTCGGGCTATACGGCTGTAGAGACGCAATGCATTGCGTCTCTACAATTTCATCATTCATCCGCCGCCTGTAGGCTACCGCTTCTATCCCTTGCCCTCCTCTACCAAACAGCCAGTTGTGTAGCATCGGCCCTTTTTCCTACATTCATTCACCCAACTATGAAGCAATATTTTTTAGCCATACTGCTTTTACTTTCTATAGGAATGTATAGTTGTGGCGTAATACACGATACGCCTAAAAACGCCTTTGCCAATGGCCTGTATTCGGGTGTTATTTACAATAAGATCCGGGCAAAAGTGTATGTAGAAAATGTGGAAGATTCCATTTACATCCGTCCGCTGGTAATAGGTAGCCGTCCTATTTCTATTGATACGGCTATTAAGCTACAGGTATTCTTACCAAAGCTGGTTTTAGAGGCACCCCGGCAATCATCTTATACACTTCGGCAAACCAGCTTCGATGTTGATTTAATGACTGTTCCATTTAAAGTGCGGCCTAGTATGCGGTCAGTACCGGCACAGTTTAATACTGATTTAAATGGAGTCGTTTATTTTGGCTACCGTAGTGATCTGTACCGGTTGCATTACAACCGAAACCCGCTTAACCACTACAACCGGGAAGTAAGCCATTATGGGTTTTCGTTTGGTGGCTTTACCGGCATAGGCGGCACTGCCGTCAACCCTACCGTTACCGAAAATAATACTGACCGGGAATATGATGGCGTAGTATGGATGAAAGGCGTAGCAGCCATCATTGGCATCAACAACATTACGATTGGCCTGGCACTTGGCTGGGATACCTTACTGGATGCAGATCATAAATTCTGGATTTATCAAGGCAAACCGTGGATTGGATTTGCGTTTGGACTTAACCTAAACTAAACAGCCGTTTAAGGTTTAAAGTCTAAAGTTCTGAATGTTGAGCGGTGCTATTTTAAGTTTCTTCGCTTACTCATTTACCTGTTCATTAGCTGAAAAACAAAAGCGACTGTTTCATTTTGAAACAGTCGCTTTTTATTAGTTAGCATTTGCTAGTTATTAACTTACTACATTCCATTTGTGTTCTGTCAGTTTGTATAAGTGCAGCCCTTCGCAATTGAAAGCTGCATGAAATTGCTGTTGCTCAAAATAAGCCCAGGCCTCATCAAACTTATACTCCGGAATATCACGGGTGGCAATGGTAACATGTGGGTTAAACTGCGGCTGCGTACGGAAGATTATTGCTGGAAATGATTGGATGAACTGCTCATTGGCCTCTTTTTCCAGCGTATTCAGTTTTTCGTTTGGCGTTACATCTACATAAATTACCCTGTTGCCAAAATGCCCGAAATTGTTCAGCTCCATCTCGAACGGAACTGCACCAATATTATAGGCAGCTACAAAATCAGCCAGGCTACTTTGTATATCTTCTTCTGCTTTGAAGGGCGGAATAATGGTTAAGTGAGCATCAGACTTTTTAGCTGCCCGGCAGCCATATTTCTGCTGCATATAATCTTTAAAAAGATTTACATGGCTGTTTACCTCTTCCGGGCAGTGCACAGCAATATAGTATAATGCAAACCCTTCGGGCAGCGGGGCCGGACGGTTAAATGGCTTTCGATCGTATTGTTGTTGCGGCCTGCGTTGCTGATAACCGCCGCCACCGCCATAGCCACGGTCTCTATTTCTATCTGGATACATAATTTAAGTTGTCAGTGGACAGTTTTCAGTGGACAGCAGTTCGTAATCAGTCACAATCAATCTTGCAAATTGTACCTATGCCTGATAACTGACAACTGGCTAACTGACAACTAACTAATCCACTTTAGTGATTTTGATAACGTTGGTAGGTAAGTGCAGTTCAATAGGAGTGGAGCCGGTATTGATAACTACATCACCTGCTTTCAAATAACCCCGGCTTTTCAGGATTTCAATCTGGTCGCTTACAATTTTATCCAGGCTTTTTTCTTCATCGTAGTAAAAAGCTCGTACGCCCCAGCTGAGGCTAAGCTGATTGATAACGGATCTTTCCTTGCTGAATATAAATAGCGGCGCTTCTGGTCGGTAACTACTCAACACAAAAGCAGTGTAACCAGTTGCCGTCATGCCCAACAAAGCATCTGCTTTTACATCTTCTGCCAGTTTACAGGCATTGTAGCACAGTGCATCGCTTAAGAAGGATGGCGAATGCTGCTGCGGTTTCAGCATGTCTTCCCGGTTGTAATCGTAGCCCTGATCTTCTATTTCTTTAATGATCTTGCTCATGGTTTCCACCACCAGTACCGGGTGCAAACCGGTAGCGGTTTCAGCACTCAGCATTACAGCATCAGTGCCTTCCAGTACGGCATTGGCCACATCGGTAATTTCGCTACGGTTCGGTTTACTTAGTGTAATCATACTTTCCATCATTTGTGTAGCCACAATTACCGGCTTACCCCGATGGATGCATTTCTTGATCAGGTCTTTTTGAATTAATGGAACCTTCTCAACCGGCACTTCTACACCCAGGTCGCCACGGGCAACCATGATGCCATCGCTTTCTACAATGATGTCCCTGATATTCGTAAGTGCTTCCGGCTTTTCTATCTTCGAAATGATCTTCGTTTTGCTTTGCTTTTCCTGTAGTTTGCTACGCAAAATCACCAAGTCTTTTACGTTGCGTACAAAACTCAGGGCCACCCAGTCGAGTTTCTGCTCTATTATAAAATCAAGATCAATCAGATCCTTCTCGGTAAGGGCAGGTAGCGAAATTTTGGTATCGGGCAGGTTCACTCCTTTTTTAGAAGAAAGCGTACCGCCCTGTACTACTTCTACTTTTACATCGTTGTTCGGTGTTATTTCCTTTACCCGCACTTCCATTTTGCCATCGTCAATCAGTATTTTGTTCCCAATCTTTACATCTTCAGATAGGTTGGGGTAGCTTACATATATACGTTCCAGGTTGCCTACACATTTCTCGTTTGTAAACGTCAGAATATCACCCGGCTGAATGAATAAGGCATTATTTTCTATTTCGCCTACCCGCAATTTTGGGCCCTGCAAATCGCCCAGGATGGCAATATTGTATGGTTCGGTAGAATTAATCTGCCGGATATAGTCAATAATTTGCTGCTTGTCTTCGTGGCTGCCATGCGAAAAATTCAACCGAAATACATTTACACCGGCTTTTACCAGTTCCAGCAGTTTTTCGTAGGTATTGCAGGCAGGGCCTACTGTAGCTACTATTTTGGTACGTTTCATACTATGTTGCTTTCCTGCCTCATTATCCATTTGCTGATGCAGGTATTTGGCTATTGGTTTACTCATCTTTTTAAGTTTGAAAGGTGCGGATGGAGTGGTTATTATAAATACAATAATTAAGAGGAAAGAATCTTTACAATTTTCATCCAGTCGCTGGTAAATACCTGCTTTTCCTTTACCGCATTATTGAGTGGCAGATAGTTTACTTTATTGTTCATGATGCCTACCATTACGTTGAAGCGTCCCTTCATCAGGCTATCCACCGCATGAAAACCCATGCGGCTAGCTATCAACCTATCGAGGCAAGTGGGCGAACCACCCCGCTGAATATGGCCCAATACGCATACACGGGTGTCTAAACCGGGAATGCGTTCTTGTAATAAAGCGGCCAGTTGATTACCACCCAGTTTGTCGCCTTCGGCAACAACTACCAGGTTTACCAGCTTTTTACGCTTTTCATTGTCCGTTAAAGAACTGATTAATTCTTCAACGTCCGTTTTTGATTCAGGTAGTAAGATGTTTTCAGCACCGGTTGCAATGCCGCTATGCAGGGCAATATAGCCAGCATCACGACCCATCACTTCTACAATGAAGAGCCGGTCATGTGCTTCTGCCGTATCACGGATTTTGTCGATTGCCTCTATTGCAGTGTTTACAGCGGTATCAAACCCTATGGTAAAATCGGTGCCGGCAATATCTTTATCTATAGTGCCGGGTATGCCAATGCAGGGAATGTCGTATTCGTTACTAAAAGTTTGGGCGCCTCTAAAACTACCATCGCCGCCAATAATTACAAGGCCATCAATGCCGTATTTCTTTAGGTTGTCATAAGCTATTTTACGGCCCTCAGGGGTAAAAAATTCTTTGCTACGGGCTGTTTTCAAAATAGTACCACCCCGCTGAATAATATTGGCCACACTGCGGCTAGGCATGGGTACAATATCATTTTCTATCATCCCGGTATAGCCCCGATAAATACCAAACACTTCCAAACCATAATAGATACCGGTGCGGACTACTGCCCGGATAGCGGCGTTCATACCAGGGCTATCGCCACCAGAAGTTAGCACACCAATTTTCGTGACTTTTTTTGCCATATTGCCAGCTTGTTTTCGTACGGCTACCCAATGCAGGATAGTATAGGAGTGCAGCCATGTAAAACATACACGACGGCGTCAAAAGTAGGGCTTTGGTTTTAAGATGTGATTACAAAATCTCTACAAAAAAGATTGTATCATTTACGATGAAAGCTTTATAACTTTTTTATTTAAAAAGAGCTGCTTGTGTTATTACCAACGAATAAAAAGGAGTAAAGGTTTAAAAGTGTCAGTGGTACGTTTTGGTAACAGGCTAGCAAGATATAAAATGCCAGACCGGGCATCCTAAGAATCATTACCAAAAGTGATTAAGTGAAGCCCGCCCTTTTTCGTTCTTTTTTAAATAATTTGATGAATGCTGCAAGCTTACTTTTGCAACCTTTTGCACGGCGGTAGATAGCCGTGATCCCGAATTATGAAGTACGCATCAGAAATAGAAAGACGCAAATCATTCGCCATCATTAGCCACCCGGATGCCGGCAAAACTACGCTTACCGAAAAGTTCCTCCTGTTTGGAGGCGCTATACAAACGGCGGGTGCAGTGAAGAGCAATAAGATAAAGAAACATGCCACCAGCGACTTTATGGAGATTGAGCGGCAGCGTGGTATCTCGGTAGCTACTTCTGTAATGACGTTTGAATACCAGAACAAACTGATTAATCTACTAGATACGCCAGGCCACAAAGACTTTGCGGAAGATACCTACCGCACCCTGACTGCCGTGGACAGCGTAGTATTGGTAATTGACAGCGTAAATGGCGTAGAACCACAAACCCGCCGTCTGATGGAGGTATGCCGCATGCGGGATACACCGGTGATTGTGTTCATTAATAAAATGGACCGGGACGGCAAAAACCGCTTCGACCTGCTGGAAGAAATAGAAAATGAACTGCAAATCAGCCTGCACCCTATGACCTGGCCCATTAATAGTGGAAAGGAGTTTAAAGGCGTGTACAACCTGAATGATAAAAACCTGGTACTATTTACTGCCGGAACTAAAGGGGCTGATGAAGACGTGGTTTCGATTGATGATTTGAATAAGCCAATACTGGATGAAAAGGTAGGGGAGAAGGATGCCGCTATTTTGCGGGAAGATGTAGAACTGATTGATGGCGTATATGGCCCACTCAAAAGAGAAGAGTACCGTAGTGGCAAAATAGCGCCGGTATTTTTCGGTAGTGCGGTAAACAACTTTGGGGTAAAGGAGCTGCTGGACATTTTTGTGAAGATTGGGCCGGAGCCACAAGGTCGCCAGACCTCTGTACGGGAAGTGGAGCCGGAAGAATCAAAATTTAGCGGTTTTGTATTTAAAATTCACGCCAACTTAGATCCCCGCCACCGGGACCGGATAGCTTTCCTACGGGTATGCGCAGGCCGGTTTGAACGCAATAAATATTACCACCACGTACGGCTCGATAAAGATTTTCGGTTCAGCAATCCGTACTCATTTTTAGCCAGGGAAAAAGAAGTGGTAGAAAATGCTTACCCCGGTGATGTGGTAGGTTTGTTCGATACCGGCAACTTTAAAATCGGCGATACGCTAACTGAAGGCGAAGACTTTTTTTATACGTGCAGCCCCACCTTTTCGCCGGAAATATTTAAGGAAGTGGTGAACAAAGACCCGATGAAAACCAAGCAACTGGAAAAAGGCCTGCTACAACTGACGGATGAAGGTGTTGCTCAGTTATTCACCCAGTTTGGGGGTAACAAAAAAATTATTGGTTGTGTAGGTGAACTACAGTTTGAAGTAATTCAATACCGCTTGCTGCAGGAGTATGGTGCTTCTGTACAGTTTAATACCCTACCTTTTTATAAGGCCACCTGGCTTACCGCCACCGACCCGGTGAAGCTGAACGATTTTGTAAAATTCAAGCAAGCTAACATTGGGGCGGATAAAGATGGGCAACTGGTGTACCTGGCTAACAGCGAGTGGTTCCTAAACACCGAACGGAACAACAACCCGGATATCGAGTTTCATTTTACAAGTGAGGTAAATAAGTAAGATGGCAGAAGACAGGTAGAACCGTATTTAATTCATAAGTTTGAGATTAACTTCTGAGCTATGGATTCTCATGTTATTAATATTGAC
>CAXTDG010000217.1:0-7710 GCA_964242675.1 uncultured Chitinophagaceae bacterium | reverse complement strand
GCCTCATAAAGGCTACGGTTTTTTTGACTATGGAAAGGATATTAACTGGCAGCTTTGGCCTGTAAAAGATAATGAAGTACGCTGGCAACTCCATCGGGTGAAATGGTGGACGGCGATGGCAATGGTTTATCGGAGCACCCAAAATGAGCAGTATGCCAAAGAGTGGATGAGTCAATTTGTGGATTGGAGCAAAAAAAATCCATTAGGCCTATCGGCCGATAATGATAAATACGCCTGGCGACCATTGGAAGTATCAGAAAGAATCCAAAGCCTTGCACCAAATTTTGCCATTTTCATCCATTCTCCCAGATTCACGCCTGCTTTTTTAATGCAGTTTTTGAACAGCTATTATCAGCAGGCCGACTACCTGTCTCACAATTACGCCGAAAAAGGCAACCACCGCCTGTTTGAAGCCCAGCGCACTTTGTTTGCCGGGGCCTCCTTCCCGGAACTGAAAGATGCATCCACCTGGAGAAAAAGCGGGATAGATATATTGAATACGGAAATAGGAAAGCAAGTGTACCCGGATGGTGTACAGTTCGAATTATCGCCAGCCTACCATGTAGCGTCTATCGATATATTCTTAAAAGCCTACCAGGCCGCTCAAATGGCCCATGTAGAAAATGAATTTCCGGTCAGCTTTAAGCAAACCATTGAAAACATGGTGATGGCGCTTATCAATTTCAGTTTCCCCGACTACACCGTACCTATGTTTGGTGATGCCTGGCTGGTAAACAAGGCAGAACGAATGAAGCAGTTTGCGGGCTGGTCAAAGGTTTTTCCGCAGAACGAAGCCATACGCTACTTTGCTACCGACGGCAAGGAAGGAAAACTGCCGGGTTTCTTATCAAAAGGACTTACCACTGCTGGATTTTATACCTTCAGGAATGGGTGGACGCCTCAATCAACCGTACTGGTGCTGAAAGCTAGCCCTCCTGGTGAATTTCATGCCCAACCGGATAACGGGACATTTGAACTGTGGATAAATGGACGCAATTTTATGCCGGACGCCGGTGTGTATGTGTACAGCGGCGATGCGGAAATCAATAAGCTTCGGGATGAATATCGCCAGACAAAGATGCACAGTACCCTGACTTTGAACGACCAAAACATGGTCATTACCAAAGCCAAAGCCGATGAATGGGTAACGGGTAAGGCGCTGGATGTGCTTACCTACACCAACCCAAGCTACCAAGACCTTAACCACCAACGTAGTGTCCTGTTTATTGACCAGCAATACTTCCTGGTGATTGATAATGCTATTGGCAAAGCCACCGGCAAACTGGATGTTCGTTTCCACCTAAAAGAAGATGCTAAACCGGTTTACAATACGGATAAAAAAACGGTTTATACAACCTACGCCGATGGCAACAACCTGCTGATACAGTCACTCAACACCGATAAAGTATTGCTGGTAGAGGAGCAGAGCAAAGTTTCATACGAATACCGGAAGGAACAACCCCGCCCGGCCCTGGCTTTTGAGAAACAAAAGAGCCATGACAAAACGCAAAGTTTTGTAAGCGTCGTGTATCCTTTTAGCGGAGATAAAGCACCACAAATCAGTATTAAAGAAAACGCCGGGAATGATTATGCTTCGGGTAAACTGAACATAACGCTAACGATTAATGGCAAGCAGAAGAACATCGTTACGCAGTTGTTTCCGTAAAAAATGGCATCCGGCGTTGGTAGGTCTGCCAGTGCCGGGTAAAATCACCCACCATTTACCGTCATTGCTACAAAAACAGGAAAGACTTTACTTAGAATGAAATCCAGGCTCTATACCTTTTTACAGATTGTCTTTTTAGTATTGTTCCTGGCAAGTGCCGAGGCACAAACGACACCCGGTAAAGAAAGTTTTAATACCATCAACCTAAGCTACCCCGGCCTTGAAAAAGTAAAAGTGGCGGTAGAAGCAGGCAACTACCCCGATGCAGGTACCGCCCTACTTATGTACTACAAAAATAAGATAGGCGGCAAACCAGACCTGAGCAACCTCGAAACCCCGGTAGATACTACGGGTCCGTTGGATGCCAACTCGCAGGAAGTGGCAGACAAAGCTTTATTGCACCAGTTTAAAACGCAGGAAGGTTATGGCTATTTTGACTTTGGCAAAGACATTAACTGGCAACTGTGGCCGGTAAAAGACAACGAAGTACGCTGGCAGTTGCACCGGGTAAAATGGTGGTTGCCCATGGCGCTGGCCTACCGCTCCACCAAAGATGAGAGATATGCCAAAGAATGGATGGCCCAGTTTAAAGACTGGATGAAGAAAAATCCTTTTGGGCTTTCGGCAGACAACGATACCTACGCCTGGCGGCCGTTAGAGGTATCGGATCGGGTACAAAGCCTGGTACCGATTGTGAGCATGTTCATTAACTCACCCAATTTTACCCCCGAATTTTTACTTAATTTCCTAAACATCTACCACCAGCAGGTTGATTATTTGCCCACCCATTATGCTACTGAAGGTAACCACCGCTTGTTTGAGGCCCAGCGTACTTTGTTTGCAGGCGCCTCCTTCCCGGAATTTACTAATGCTTCTGCCTGGCGCAAAAGCGGGATAGACGTATTGAACAGTGAAATTAAAAAGCAGGTTTTACCGGATGGTATACAGTACGAGCTTTCGCCGGTGTACCACGCCGCCGCAATCGACATTTTTGCCAAAGCCTATAAAGGGGCGCAAAAAGCCAGTGTAGAAAATGAGTTCCCCGCCAGCTACAAACAAACAGTTGAGAAAATGGTCATGGCGTTCATCAACATTACTTTTCCCAACTATAACCAGCCCATGTTTGGCGACTCCTGGTGGAGAGAAAAAAGCTTTCGGCTAAGACAATATACTTCTTGGTCGGAGCTGTTTCCGCAAAACGTTTTCATTCAATATTTTGCTACCGATGGTAAGAAGGGTCAAAAGCCTAACTGGCTTTCCAAAGCGTTGCCCAATGCCGGTTTTTACACCTTCCGCAATGGGTGGGACAGTGCCGCTACCATTTTGATGCTGAAGGCCAGCCAGCCGGGAACTTTTCATGCCCAACCAGATAATGGCACATTTGAGCTGTGGGTAAATGGCAGAAATTTTACACCGGATGCGGGTTGCTTTGTGTACAGCGGCGATGCTGAAATTATGAAGCAGCGTAACTGGTACCGCCAAACCCGTGTGCATAGCACCCTAACGCTCAACAATGAAAATATGGTGATTACCAGGGCCACGCAAAACAAGTGGGCAACCCGTAAAAAACTAGATGTTTTAACCTATACCAACCCAAGCTACAATAACCTGAACCACCAGCGTACCGTACTGTTCATTGATCAGAAATACTTCATCATTATTGATAAAGCAGTAGGTGCGGCCACCGGCAACCTGGGCATCCACTACCAGCTAAAAGAAGACAGCCAACCCCAGCTGAATACCAAGACAAATAGCGTTTCAACCACCTATACGGACGGTAATAATTTACTGATTAAATGCTTTACGCCTAAAACAGTATTGAAAGAAGAAGAGGGAAAAGTATCCTACAAATATGCCAAGGAAATGAAAAGACCGGCATTTGTATTTGAAAAATCCAAAGCCAATAAAAACACAGAATACTTTGTAAGTGTGGTATATCCTTATTCGGGTAGCAACGCACCCAATATCCGCCTTACAGAAAATAAAGGTAATAATTACGCAACCGGCCAGATCAACCTTACCCTCATCATTGACGGGCAACAAAAAACGATTACGACAAATGTTTTGAAATAAAAAAGAGTGTTTTTGTTTAGCGTTTTAATGCCTCGTAGAGCCTACCTGCTATAGGTAGCCTTTACGAGGCATTATTCAAATATCTAAATTGAATTGGTTTCTACAAACAGGTAACGCCGCTGACATATAGAAACATAATGTTTTGATTGCTTCATTTTCTTTCGAACACCTGTGGAGAGGGAACGAGGGTGAGGTGAACCAACGCCGGACAATGAAGAGGTATATATAAACAAATCTTTACCAGGTGAACCTTCATGGGGGCTTTTCTATTGTAAAAACTGCCACCAGCCTTTTGTATAATACGGTTTCATCAAAATTGAAACAGATATACTCAAATTCAAAACAGGCTTTTTAATTCATCTCTCATTTTTACTATAGAGAAAATCAATGCAGTCGATTGCTGCTATCCTGTTATTATTCCTATCAATTTACTTTAAAAAAACTTGCCCATGAAGAAGACATTACTCTCTCTTGTAACCGTATTGGGGTTGGTAAGTGCACAGGCACAACTCAACCAGTGGAACTACGACTTTGGCACTACGGCCGCAGCGCCCTACACTTCCACTACTTATAATTACAGTTACCTACCCCTGAGCCAAACCATGGGGGGCAGCGCCGGGGTACGGGCTGGCTCTGCCACAGAGGCCCCAGTAGAACTGGTAACCTCTAACAATGCAGGTGGCACGGGTGCCGAACTTAAAATGACCGGTGGTACAACTACTAACGGAGCCAAAATAGGTCTGTCGCAATTTTACGGTACCACCCTGGCTACCTTCCAGTGCAGAATCAATATTGCCGCTGGTACCAATGGAAGATTTGTATTGTACTTTGGAAATGGTGCAAATTTTATCAACGGCAGCGGTATTAACGTGGCGCAAACTTTTGCAGGGTTTCGCTTTTCTCCTAATAGCACCAATGTTAGTCTTGATTGGTTAACAAATGCCAGTACGTATAGCACGTCAGGGCTTACTCAAACAACCATTGCTAAAAACCAGTCGTATGTACTAAAGTTCTTTTTGAACAACAGTAACAACGCTGAGACCTACACCAATAATGGTGGTACCCACAACCTGGCTGCCGGCACGTTTGATGTTTGGATAGATAACTCAAAAATCCTGATAAATGCAGACCCTGCCGCCAACCTGGCTCAGGGAACAATCGTTAATTCCTTCAATTTCCAGAATGTTGTAGCTGGATCCTCTGCCCCTGTGGCCTACCTGGACAATCTTTCTTACACAAACTACCTAAATGCTCCGGCTGCCCCAACCGGCCTTAATGCCCTACAGCAGAAATACCTGAACTGGATTACCGGTTACAACCTGGATTTTAGCAGTCCCGAGGTTTTGACCCGTTATGCCAGCTTTCTATCTACCGGCAATAGTTCCAGAAGCCTGAGTGCTTATAATTTTGCCAATCCCGGCCCCACCTGGGATTTTGAAAACGATGCAGATGCGGCTGAATACTATACTTTGGTAGAGCAAAAGCTGATCCGCCTGGTGTATTTATATAAACTAAGAGGGCCGAACAGTAATGCTTCTGTCAGTTTTCAAAGCCCTACTTTAAAAGATACCATCCTCAACATTTTCAACTACCTGAAGGCAAGAGGCGTAGTAGGTAGTGCCAACTTTGAATACGATGTTGATACCGCTACGGAAGATGTTACTACCAGTTCGCATGGTATATCCCTGCGGTCTTCTGCTTATGCTACATCTGTACTGCTAATGAAGGAAGAACTGAAGACTGCTAATGAGTTTGTCAATCAGATGTCGGCCTTGCAGGGACTTACCTATTTTATAGATCCAAATTTCCCTTACTTCACGTTTGCCAATCCCGGTTACAATACCGATGTTATTCGTTCGGCTATACAGCAACGGTTTTGCTATATACTGGCCCAGGACGATACCAGCACCACCCGTTTGGCCAACATGAACCATTTTCAGGCATTTGTGAACAATGCTTTTAAAATAAGCAATGGCTGGCGTGACTGTATAAAACCCGACTTTATTACCTACCACCACCGGGGTGCTTACGCTAATACTTATGGATTACACGCCTTACACCAGGGTGCTATACTGAACCTGATGCTGGCTGGAACCGCTTACGAACTGGATGCTACCGCCAAAAGCAATATCAAACAGTCCATTTTTGCCTATAACAAGTTTAGTAAAGGCTTCGAAATGCCACGGGCACTGGGCGGCAGGTTTCCTTTCGATACAGACCCTCTCGACGAACTGCGCCCAGCATTAAGCTACCTTTACCTTGCCGACCCCGTTGGTAACCTGGATGCAGGCAGAGAGTTTGTAAGACTGTGGGGAATATCCACTGCAGCCAATACCAGCCTGCAGCAGGCCAATACCGTGGCTATTTCTTTTGTAAACACCTTAGGTGGCATGCAGAATATGGTTACGAATCTTAACAGCGGCCTTACCGCACTACCGGAACGAATGGAAGGCCAGTTTAATTTTCCTTACGCAGGCCTGAGCGTACACAAATTCAATAGCTACCAGGTAAGCATGAAAGGCACCAGCAAAAACATCTGGCACTTTGAGAACGGTACCAATGAAAATGTTTTTGGTCGTTATACATCAGCCGGTTTTATGGAAATACTGGCTGCAGGTAGCCCGGTAACCCATGCCAGCAATGGCTATGTGGAAAATGGCTGGGACTGGGCCCATATTCCCGGGGTAACGGCTGCTTATATTCCTGTAAGCGACTTTGCTACCACAAGCAGTATGATGCGCCTCTTTAGTGGAAGACCTATGCTGGCACATGCCTCACTTGATAGCAACGGTGCATTTGCTATGAATTACCAGGATGCTAATTCAGCTACCAGTATGACCGCATTAAAATCCGCATTCTTCTTTAAAGATAAAGTACTTTGCCTGGGTTCTTCTATAAGAAACGATGCCGGAACCTACCCTATACAAACCACGCTTTTCCAAACGGCGCTGCCCGACATCAATGCACCTACTTATGTAAATGGAACAGCAGCCACCGGCAACAGCTTTACATTTAGTCAAAATGGCGGAGGCCTGTGGGCTACCGATGCCGTAGGCAATGGTTATGTAGTTCCTGCCATAGCTGCCAATGCCGGCAATGCAACCTTAGTACCCTCCATTACCATCCAAAGAAGCCAGCAGAACAGCCGAGACAATGGCAACACTGTTAACACTTCCGGTTACTTTGCCACTGCTTACATTAGCCATGGTGTAGCACCCAATGCCAGTGCAGATGCCAAATATGCTTACGGCATCCTTTTGCAGGGTGGCCAAACCGGTACGGAAGATTTTGCTACCAATTTCAACACCTATTTCCAGATATTTAATCAAAACAGTTCAGGCCATGCAGTAAAATACATTCCTGATTCCATTTACGCTTATGCAGTGTTTAACCCATCTATAGTATATACCAACGATATAGTAAAACGGGTAGATAAGCCTGCCGTGGTAATGACCCAAAAGCTAAATGGTGGTAACAAAGTAAAAGTGAGCCTTACCAACCCTAACCTGGGCCTGCTAAGTGCAAACGAAAACTATACGTATAACCAGATTGGTGCGGATAATTCCATCCTGAACCGGGTGCCACAGGCAGAGGTGGTAAAACTGACTATCAGAGGCAACTGGACATTGGAAACACCTATGAGCAATGTTAGCACCACCCTTATTGATGATAGTACAGAAATAGCCTTCAGCACTATTAATGGGTTTACCATACAAACCCAGTTGGTACCAGTGCAGATATTGCCGCTAAGTGTGCAGCTTTCTGCTACCCCTGCGGGTGCAGAGGGGCAAATACTTCGCTGGGCATATGTAAATGATGGCCGCCAGATACAAAACCTGGTGGTTGAAAGAAGCTATAATGGTAGCAACTGGGAAACCGAAGCCAGCCTAAAAGCCATTGCCACCAGCCACTTATTTAAGCATGAAAAACCTACTTATTTACGCTTATTGGTGTTGCATAAAGATGGCAGC
>CAXTDG010000216.1:0-7712 GCA_964242675.1 uncultured Chitinophagaceae bacterium | reverse complement strand
TTATTTGGGCTCGAAAAACCAGCCCGTTGATAATGAGTAAATTCTTAATGATGGTTGGCAAAATCTGAAAGCTGCCTGGCCGAAATTCGGTCTTCATGTATGCGGTAATCTCCTGATGGTTCTATTAATTAATGACGGCAGCTATCGTAAAGTTTGAAGTGTGCTTTATTTTAACGAAGCTCGTTATACATTTTCTGTCGGGTGATTCGCAACATCCTGTATTGGCTTCAGCACCAGCTTCACAACATTTTCAATGTGGTGTGTGTGCGGAAACATATCTACCGGCTGCACTTTTTCAACGCTGTATTTTTCGTCCAGCAATTTAAGATCACGGGCCTGTGTGGCGGGGTTACAACTTACATATACTACCACTGTTGCTGCCATTTCGAGAATCTGCCTTATCAATTTTTCGGCCATACCTGCCCTCGGGGGATCAGTAATAATTACGTCGGGCCTTCCATGTTCTGCAAAAAAAGCATTAGTACACACGGTGGCTACATCACCTTCAAAAAACTGAGCATGGTGAACATTGTTTAAGACCGCATTTTCCGCTGCATCGGCAACCGCAGCACCAATGGCTTCTACACCAATAATTTTTTTTGCACCCTGGCTTACGAATATACCAATGCTGCCGGTTCCGCAATATAAATCGTATACCACCTGGCTGCCATCCAGCCCGGCAAAGTCACGGGTTATCTGGTACAGCCGTTCGGCCTGCTGGGTATTGGTTTGAAAAAAAGACAGCGGGCCAATTTTAAAAGTAAAATCTTCCAGCTTTTCCAGCACATAGCCGGGGCCGGAATATACCTGTGGCTGCAGGTCGTACAAGCTGTCGTTCCATTTTTGATTGATGGTGTACAGTAGCGTTGAGATTTCGGAAACTTCTTTTAGCAAATAATCAAGTAACGGTTTGTACCAGCCGGGCTTGTCGTAGGCAAATACAATATTGACCATGAGCTGCCCGGTGTTGCAAAGCCGCACCTGCACATTCCGCATAAAGCCGGTATGCTCTTTTATATCGTAAAACGGATAGTTGTGCCGAATAGCAAAATCCCGAACCAGCCTGCGGATGCGGTTGGTAGGCTCGTGTTGCAGGTGGCAGATTTCGATGTTTACCACTTTGTCAAAAATACCCGGTGCATGAAAACCAGCTACTTCCTGATAAGGTGAAATATCTTCCTGTTTTACTTCATCGGGTGTGAGGTAACGCTTGTTGGCAAAGGTGTATTCCAGCTTGTTGCGGTAGCGGCGGGTTTCTTTTGCACCGGCTATGGGCATTATTTCTGGTAAAGGAATTCCGCCAATGCGACTCAGTTGGCTAACTACCTGCTGATGCTTATACTGTATTTGCTTATCGTAAGGTAGCATTTGCCACTTGCAACCGCCACATACACCAAAGTGCTGGCAAAACGGCTCTACTCTATCTTTTGCATATTCATGAAAAAAGACCGGTGTGCCTTCGGCCCAGTCTTTTTTGCTTTTACCCAGGCGAACATCTACCACATCGCCGGGTACTGCTTTTTCAATAAAAATTACTTTGCCCTCAGCATGGCCCAGGCTTTTGCCTTCGGCAGCATACGCTTCTACCAGTACTTTTTGTAGCGTTATTTTTTGTTTTTTCCTCACGGGGGCGAAGGTAAGGATGTAGCTATTGTTTGATAAATAGAGTCCTACCTCAGCCTCTCCTGAAACAACTTAAAAATCCTTTTATACTCATCCGTCCAGCTACTTGGTTCTACAAAACCATGATCTTCCATTGGGTAGGGGGCTATCTGCCAGTTGTCTTTTCCAAGTTCTATCAGCCGCTGCGTCAGCCGAACGGCATCTTCAAAATGCACATTTACATCCACCATGCCGTGGCAAATCAACAGGTTGTCCTGTAGGCCGCTGGCAAAATAAATGGGCGAACTGCGGCGGTACGCAATGCTATCCGTAGTAGGCTCATTCAGGATATTACTGGTGTAGCCATGGTTATAATGTGCCCAATCGGTCACAGGCCGCAAAGCTGCACCAGCCGTGATTTTGCCAGGTTGCGTAAACAATGCCATCAACGTCATAAAGCCACCGTAAGAGCCGCCATACATACCAATGTGTTTGGCATCAATACCTAAAGAATCTACCAGGTATTTTACGGCATCCATTTCATCATCCAGGTCTTTACCGCCCATATAGCGATAGATGCCGGTTCGCCAGTTTCGGCCGTAGCCTGCACTGCCCCGGTAATCAATATCCAGCACGGTGTAGCCATTATCAACCAGCAAATTATTGAACATGTATTCCCTGAAATAACTGCTCCACCACTTATGAGCATTTTGCAGGTAGCCAGCGCCATGCACAAAAATGACCGCTGCTTTTGCCGCATTCGGTTTGGTGGGTTGATAAAGCCTCGAATAGATGGGCTGACCATCTTTAGCAGCAATGGTAAAAACTTTTGGATCTCGCCAGGGGTAGGCTGCAAAAGCAGGCGTTTGCGCTTTGGTTGTAATTTGTGTTGCGCTAGCGTTGACAGTTGTGTTTTGTAGGTACAATTCCCAAGGCTTGTTACTATAGGAATATACATCGGCAAACCATTTTTCATCTGGCGAAACAGCCGTTTGATGAGCACCAGTAAGGTGAGTGAGCTGTTCTTTTTTACCACCGGTTACAGACATTTTGTATAGATGCTGCTCACCGGGATGAACCTCGTTGGTGCTAATATAAAACCATTTTTTATCGTCCGACAATTGAACGCCCTGCACTTCGTAAGAACCGCTGGTAAGTTGCTTTTTGCTACTATCTGAAATGCTGTAAGTGTATAAATGGCTGTAGCCCGGTTTTTCGCTTTGGTACCAAAAAGTATTGTCGTTCATCCAGTAACTCTGCCGGTTGGCAGTGTAAATGCCGGGTCCACCAATCCAGGCTTCGTCCCGCTGCCGGTCTGCCAGTGTTAGCTTGCCGGTTGCCGCATTTAGCAACATTAGCCAGCGGTCTTTATTGTCCTGCGAAGTAATTTCAACAAAAGCTTGGGTGCCGCTTTCATTCCAGTAAGGGCCGTTTATTTGTACTGGTCGAGGCTGCGGTTTTTTAGGTTTGCCAGTATCTTTTGCCGGATAATCTTTTACATAATCCGGTACATCGGTAATACCCGGCAGCGTGGTAGTTCGGACGGGTAGGACTGTATCCCGTTCTCTATCATAAATAAAAGATTCGTAGTTGCCTTGCGGCGCACCTACTTTACTGCGGCTATTAATGTCTGTAGTAAAGCCACTTTCTGTAACATAGTTTGGAACGATAGTGCTTTTAACGCCGGGCGGTAGTTTGAACAACCGATACGTGATGAAGCGACCTGTTGGACTAATTGTAAGGGCCTGCAAAATTTTATCTTCGGTATATAAGCGGCGGAGTTCTTTGGGTTCCAGCTTTCTGTTCAGGGAATCGGTTAAATCAGTCTTTTGCTTGCGTTGGCGCAGCACTTCCATGGTTTGGAACTGGTCGGTTGTCAACCACTTTTCCTGAGCATTGGCACCGCCGGTTTTTTCTTCTCTGGGCAAGGGTGTACCTCGTCTGAAATTAGTAAGCTGTGTGGTAAGACCGGTAGCTATTTCAAATGAAAAAAGATTTAGATCCAGGCGGTACACAATGCGGCTATCATCAAAGCAAAACTGAGGATTCGTTTCTGGTTCTGCTGTTTGTGTAATGCGGCGTATGGTACCAGTTTTTACCTGTACCACATAAATATCGCCTTGCTGGCTATACGTGTATGCCGTACGATTCTTATTGAATGCTGCCTGACCATAAAAAACAGTTTGCTGTAGCTGGGCAGCTGTTGCTTTTTGTGGCGTAGTATTTTGGGTAGAAATATAGTAGAAAGAATCGGCTATAGCGACTTCCGGGTTCCAGCGAAAGAAGAGGTATTTGCCATCGGCTGTCCATTGTGGAGCGGTGGGCGAAGTACCCATCCACTTGGGATCCTGCATTATTTTTTCGACTGTAAGTGTTGATATGTTTTGCTGTGCTTTACCAAAAAGAAATGATACACAAAGAAAGAAGGCGACCCCTTTTCTCATAAGCGAAAGATGATTTTTGAGAAAGCTAAATATAGAAGAAAGTTGCCAGTGGTCAATCGCTTCGCTTCATTCATCGCTTTAGTAAAAGCTCAATAGTAGCACTACACTTGAACGGTGCCAACGCCGCATAAGCTTCATGCGTAGGTAATCGCCGGGCCCAAAAAAACCTAATAGAACCGGGCCACCAGCGATGCGAAAAAGAACAAGATAAGAATCACTGGATTTTCTCTAGATGGTAAGTAAGCTATGGAATTAAATTCATTTCTATCAACAAGATAATGGCATCGTTGGACAAGGCTTCGATTTCTGCTGATTCTATATCCCACAAAGCAAGAGCATCACCAGTTTCCAGTAGGCGATACGCTACTTCAAAAGCGCCTTCCAGTATATACAAAAACAAGCCTCTGCCAGGGCAGCCAATTGTGTATTCTATTTCCTGCCTTCCACCAAATTTGCCCATAAAAAACCGGCTGGCATCTGTACTGACTTTTAGAAAAAGTTCTTCTAATTTATTTCTGTTCTCTTCCAAATTGAAACTGCTTGTTAGCAATGGCTGCGTTGCACTGTCTATTTCTTTCTTTAGCCAAAGCTGTAAGAAATTAATCGGGTCATCAGCGTACGGGTTTTCAAACACAATGGTAGTGCCATGTACAACCGTAAAACGTAATACCTGCCCGACTTCTATCGTTGATTTGTTGTTTTGCGAATCGCTAAATTGAACAGCACCAACTGTTGGAATAACAATAATATCAGAGTCTTTTTCTACCAGCAGCGAAAAGCTTTTGCCGCCAGCCAACGTATCATTATTTAGTACGTACAGCGAATGAAAAGGCTGTTTATCCAGATGCTGATAGGCCCCAAACTGAAAAGTATTATAGCTCCTAAACCAGTCTGTTTCTGTGAAGCCTCGTTCAGCGGCTACATACATTTTCCCTTTTGATTGTGGTATCATGGCTGGTTGTTTTGGGCAATAGAATAAATGCTAAGAAAGGGTTGCATAGTTAGCATATCCGTGAGTAATTCACCACCCTCTTCTTTAACAGACGATAAGAGTAACTGATTGCCAATGGTGCTGTGCCAGGTAAGGGGATCAGAATAAAAATTGACAGCTACAACATGCTTCGATTTGTCCCGGATATCGGAGTTTATTATTTCGAATCGGAAGTTGTTGAAAGACAAAAAAGTAACCCCCAACGTGTTTTGAATGTCAGGTATTTTGCCACCCAATTGCCGTATGTAAGGAATGGCGGCAGCACTTACCAGAAAGTGTAATTTATCTGCACCTAGTACGTTATTAATCAGGTCACTGAAAGAGGTGAATTTCTTTTCCCCATTATATAATTGTGCCTGCATTAAAAACTCAGTGTACGTGTCGTTAAACAGCAGTTTCTCCCAGGGACGCACTGCATTGGCATCAATAATTTTACGGTAACACAGCCGGATTGTTTTTTCCATACTAGCAAAAAATAAGACATTGAAGATATGCTCCTCAATGTCTTTGGTTGAACTTAGAAACAGGCAAAAATTTATGCAGATACGTTGATGGTATGCGTAAGCGTATAGCCACCGGAAACGGAACCGGTTACATCTGCTAATTCAGTAGCGAAGCCGTCAGAAAATACATTGTCGCTGGCATTGTAAGTGTAGCCGCTCATGCCTTTATTGTAGCCATTTGCGGCAGATGCGTTTACCGTGGTTACAGCGCTGCTGCTACCTTCGGGGAAAGCAATTTGTGTAACCAGTAATGACGTGCCGGATGCATTGTAAACATGTACGTGAATATGCGTTGCACGACCACTATACCAGCCAGGGAAAATAGATGTAAACGATACTAATCCATTGCTATCTGTGGTTTGGCGGCCTCGCAAAAAATGATAAGAGGTGTAATTTGTACTCTGCATTTGGGTGCCACCGTATTCGGAGTAATTACCGTCTTTATCGCAATGCCAGATGTCTACAATGGCACCAGCTAAAGCAGCACAACTGTTGTTACGATTTTTAATGTAAATCTTAATGCTGAAAGGAACACCAGTGCGATCGCCTACAATGTTTGTTTGTGCTAGTGTAGCCGGTTGTTTGGTAGGAAAAGGGCCTTCCGTTTCTGACGGAGTTGCCGAGCAGGAACCGGCAGTTCCGGTGCCAGTTGTGGTGCCTGTACCAGCATCTGTTTTTTTACAGGAATTAGCAAAGGGTAGAATTACACCTAATCCTAATGCTGCCATGCCGTTTCTTAAAAATGCTTTCCTTTCCATAGGGTTGTCGTTGAATAAGTTGATGAGTAATTGTGGATGTAAACATAACGGGCCTTAACAGGCTTTGTTATGTGAAGCCGATGAACGGCAAACTTTTATCGGTGAATGCTTTCACTTGTTTTAAATAATTGATGCTGTTTACTTTTTGTTATGATTTCGTTCTCAAAATTTTTAGAATTCAAAACGCTGTAGTATCAATTCTTTAACTTTCAATGGGCTGGTATTTACTATCCTTTTCCTTTCTATCTTTCCCGCACTTTGAACGATATTTTTCAGCAATTCATTGAGGGCCTTAAAGCCACTACGCTACCAGAATTCATAGCCGTTGTTACGGGTATCGCAAGTGTGTTCTTTAGTCGAAAAGAAAACATATTGGTTTACCCGGTTGGTATGGTTAGCACCATTATTTATATCTACCTTTCGCTGAAAGGACAACTACTCGGAGAGGCCAGTGTAAACATTTATTACACTATCATGAGTATATGGGGTTGGTGGCTATGGGGCAGGCGCAATCAGCAGCATGAAAAGGTGTTGCTCATTAGTAATAGCAATAAAAAAGAATGGCTGCAACAGCTTCTGTTTTTTGCTGTTTTTTATGTAGGCATATACATGGCGCTAACTTACCTGAAACGGGATTTTGCACAAGGAGCAATTCCCTGGGCCGATGGATTTGCCAGCGCTACGGCTTATACTGGTATGTGGCTGATGGCTAGGAAAAAAGTAGAGAGCTGGATCTGGTGGATTGCGACCAATATTGCATCCGTTCCGTTGTATTTTGTAAAAGGATATGTCTTCACATCTTTTCAATATATGGTGCTACTAGCATTGGCTGTATTAGGCTTAATGGAATGGCAAAAGAAAGTGAAGGAACAGCAGGTGGTAACAGCTATTAAATAACTATGCAAGGTGGTGTAAAAAAAATAGTAATAGTAGGGCCGGAATCAACCGGCAAAAGCACTTTGTGTACACAATTGGCTGCCCATTACCATACACTTTGGTGCCCGGAATATGCAAGAGAATATTTGCTGCAAAATGGTACTGATTATACGTTCGAGAATTTATCGACCATTGCAAAGGGGCAACTGGATTTGGAAGAAAAGTATGTAAGCAAAGTTGAAAATTTAGAAGTTCCTATTGGTCTGTCGTCCGTTGTCCGTTGTCTCTTTATCGATACCGATATGTATGTGATGAAAGTATGGTGCGAATTTGTTTTTGCCGATTGTCATAAGTGGATTTTAAACGAAATTGTAGAGCGGAGATACGACCTGTACCTGCTTTGCAAACCCGACTTGCCGTGGGTAAAAGATGAATTGCGGGAATACCCGGATTTAGAAAGCCGGGAAAAGCTGTATCATATTTATAAAGACCTGCTTATTAATCAACCGGTGCCTTGGGTAGAAATTAGTGGTGACTA
>CAXTDG010000215.1:0-7715 GCA_964242675.1 uncultured Chitinophagaceae bacterium | reverse complement strand
CCGTACGTAGAAGCGGAGTTTGAAAAAGCAGGTATTCCAACCAATGATAACTTAGCTTCCGTAGTGGCCATTGTAAAGGAACGTTGCACTTTATTACCCGATTTCATCAAAGAATCAGGTTATTTTTTCCAGGCACCAACTGAAATTGATACTGCTTCTATTAAACCAAAATGGAACCAGGCCAAGACTGATTTCTTCGATCAGTTTTGCGAACAATTGGTAACGCTGGAAGATGCCACCGCTACCAACATGGAAACGCTGTTTAAGCAACTTGCAACTGATAAAGCCATCAAAGTAGGCGAACTGATGCTGCCCTTCCGCATCATGCTGGTTGGTGGAAAATTTGGCCCGGCAGTGTTTGATATTGCCACTATTATTGGAAAAGAAGAAGTGATTAATCGGGTAAAAAATGCAATAGGTTTACTAGCAGCCTAAAGCCCCCACCTATCCTCCCCAACGGGAAAAAGAAATAGCGGAGAACGAAGCGAAGAATAATTGGAAGATTATATTTAGCCCATGGAACTAACCATGGGCTTTTCATTTCAAAAATTTTAGGCTGATGGCACAAGCAGATGCAAGATTAAAAAGTTACGGTTTTGACTCCTCCCCCATTGGGGGAGGTTGGGTGGGGGCTGTTAGTTTATGGGTTTGGGCCTTAGCTCTCATCAAATTCATCTTACCATTTCTTCTCGTCCATCAGCCTTGGGAACTCCACAGAGATGAATACTTATACTACGCTCAAGGTCAGCATTTAGCATTGGGGTATTTAGAGTGTCCGCCACTGGTGGGTTGGCTGGCTTACATTGCTTCCTTATTCGGCGGCAGCTTTTTTTGGGTAAAATTCTTTCCCTCACTTTTTGGAGCGCTGATGGTAATTGTTACGGCAGGCATCGTAAAAGAAATGGGCGGTAAAACATTTGCTCAAGTCCTTGCTGCCATTGGAATTATCTTCTCGGCCTACCTGCGAACCAACTTTTTATTACAACCTGTTTTTCTTGAAATCTTCTTTTGGACGCTGAGTGCCTATTATTCGCTACGACTGATTAATACACAGCAAACAAAATATTACTACTTACTAAGCTTCGCTATTACGCTAAGCTTTTATAGCAAATACTCAGCACTATTTTTTATCTGCGGAATTGCAGCTGCGTTGCTGCTCACCTATCATCGGAAACTCTTAGCCAGCAAACATTTGTGGCTGGCTGCTGGCATGTTTATCATTTTAATTTTACCCAACATCTACTGGCAATATGCCTACAATTGGCCACTTGTTCACCACATGCAGGAGTTGAAAGAAACGCAACTGAAGTACGTCAGTAAAACTGACTTTTTAAAGGGTCAAATTGGATTGATACTACCGTCAACATTTGTATGGTTAGTAGGATTAATATGGTTACTATTTCAGAAAAGATTCCGCTTGATTGCTTACACCTATTTATGCGTAATGCTACTGTTGATGTTAGGTAGTGGAAAAGATTATTATGCGCTGGGCGTTTACCCTATGTTGCTAGCTGCAGGTAGTGTTTTCTTTGAGCGAATTTCTCAGCGACAAAAATGGATTCGCTATGTGGTAGTGGCAATTGTTTTAGCGCTTGGTTATCCCTACATATATATTTCTCTGCCGATAGAAAAGCCCGAAGCCATGGCCCTTACTAATCAGAAATATGATTTGGCGGGTAAAGGCTTTACCAAGTGGGAAGACCAGCATACACACCCGCTACAACAGGATTTTGCCGACATGATTGGTTGGAAAGAATTGGCTACAAAAACGGAAAACAGTTACGACTTCCTTTCTAAAAAAGGCTATCAAAACATCTTAGTATATACCAGTAATTACGGGCAAGCCGGTGCTTTACAATACTACGCTCAAAAAGACAATTTCAGACAAAACGTTATCTCCCGAAACGGCACTTTTTTGTTGTGGATTGCTCAGCCACTTCATTTTAGCCATGTGTTGCTAATTGATGACGAATGGCCGGAAAAAGACGAGCCTGTTTTCCAACATTTTACCAAAGTTGCGATGCTGGATTCGGTAGCCAATCCGCTTTCCCGGCAGTTAGGTGATAAAATATTTTTGCTGGAAAATGCCGATAGCGTAGCAGTGAACTTTGTGAATACCGAAATAGCGGAGAAGAAGCAAATTTTCAGTCGGCACTAAACAATACATTTGACCAACGATTGATTTTTTGCCATGAACGATTTACAAAGACCCATACGTGTTTTGATTGCCAAAGTGGGCCTCGATGGCCACGACCGGGGCGCTAAAATTATTGCTACTACTTTACGGGATGCAGGTATGGAAGTCATTTACACCGGCCTGCGCCAAACACCTGAAATGGTGGTGAACGCAGCACTTCAGGAAGATGTTGACGCTATCGGAATCAGCATTCTCAGCGGCGCCCACATGACGGTTTTTCCAAAGGTTTTACAACTAATGAAAGCAAAGGAAATGGATGATGTATTGCTTACGGGTGGTGGCATTATTTCGAATGATGATATGCAGCAGTTAAATGAAATGGGCATTGGAAAACTTTTTCCGCCGGGTACGCCAACGGTTGATATTACAGGTTATATTAAAGATTGGGTGAAGGAGCATCGTGATTTTTGAAGCAAAAAAAAGCACAACCTTTAAGTTGTGCTTTTTCGTTTTATAGAATTTCTTAGTGCAGATTACTACCAATCAATCTCAAAAATTCTCCCCTAGTTGGCTCTTTCATAAACTGTCCGCTGAAGGCTGAAGTGGTAGTTACACTGTTTTGCTTTTGTACGCCCCGCATCATCATGCAAAGGTGTTTAGCTTCTATCACCACCGCTACGCCTTGCGGTTTTAGTGCTTCTTCAAATGCATCTAATACCTGTGTGGTTAAACGCTCCTGCACTTGTAAACGACGGGCAAAAACATCTACTACTCTTGCTGCTTTACTAAGGCCGGTAATCCAGCCATTGGGAATATAGGCAACATGAGCTTTACCAATAAAGGGCAACATGTGGTGTTCGCACATGCTGTACAATTCAATGTCTTTAATAATGACCATTTCACTGACATCTTCGTGAAATTTTGCCGAGTTTAAAATAGCCACTGCGTCCTGCTGATAACCTTGCGTCAGAAATTGCATGGCTTTGGCCACTCGTTCAGGCGTTTTTTCCAAGCCTTCCCTTTGCGGGTCTTCGCCTAGTAATTGCAAAACGTTTTTGTAATTGTCTTTAAGTGCTTCGGTGATGTCCGAGTCGTACTGTTCGGTTTTTTTGTAAGCCATTCTTTGTGTTCTAAATTTTGTTAACGGAGGTCATTTAAACTCCAAATATTTATTCGCCGAAATAATCTACGTAAATGCGGGGTGTTTCGTAAAGCCTTATCTGGTGCAGCTTTCCTCCGTTTATATGCGGTGCCAATTGCTTCCATATTTCAATTACAAAATTTTCGGTACTGCACATTTTGCCCTGCATAAAATCCACATCTATATTCAGGTTGCGGTGGTCCACTTTATCTAACACATATGTTTTAATAAGGTTGCTCAGGTGCTTGGCGTCTATCACAAAACCAGTTTCCAGATCGGGGTTTCCTTTTACCGTAACTAGCAATTCATAGTTGTGCCCGTGCCAGTTTTCATTAGCGCATACACCAAATACTTCTTCATTCTTTTCACGGCTCCAGGCAGGGTTGTATAGCTTATGTGCTGCATTAAAGTGCTCGGCCCTTGTCAAATAAACCATCCGGCAAAGATAGAACGGTAGATTATAATGGGAACATCAATCCTAAAAGTGAGCAAGACAACCTATTTTAGCCACATAAGTGATATCGAATGAAAGTAGCCGTTTATAGAAAAGAACATTTTAATGCTGCCCACCGCTTGCACAACCCTGCCTGGAGTGAGGAGCAAAACGACGCCACTTTTGGCAAATGCAACCTACCCAACTACCACGGCCACAATTATGAACTGGTGGTAAAAATTGTAGGCGAAGTAGATCCACAAACGGGCTATGTAATAGACCTGAAAGTGCTGGGAGACCTAGTGAAAAAAGAAATTCATGCCCGGTTCGATCATAAGAACCTGAACCTGGATACGGTCGAATTTAAAACGCTTAATCCTACTGCGGAGAATATTGCTGTGGTGATTTACAATCTGCTTCGCCCACATATTAATGCAGACAAAGACCTGCAAATACGGCTGTACGAGACGGAAAGAAATTTCGTAGAGTATCCTGTCTGAATCAATATTAGCAGGATGAAAGGACTAGCGGAATGAATACAAAATACTAATAGCAGAACTTTAAATGGGTTTGTAAACTTGTAAACAAGTGGCCGTGTAAATCAATGAACTAAACCTACTCACTTATCTTGCAACTATGAAAGTGTTTCAACGCTTTATACTCCCTTTTTTGAGCGGCATTTTGCTGTATGCGGCCTGGCCTATGAGCCTACTGACTTTCCTTATCTTTTTTGCGTTAGTGCCACTGTTGCACCTGGAAACAAAAACCAAAAGCAACTGGCGGTTTTTTTACCTGCTTTACATCAACTTTTTCATCTGGAATATAGCCATCACCTGGTGGATATGGAACGCTAGCCCCGGCGGAGCAACGGCCGCTATTGCCGCTAATAGTTTGTTGATGACTATTCCCTGGTTGTTATTCCGATTTACAAAAAAACAGTTGGGAAATGGCTTGGGCTATGCTTCGCTAATCCTTTACTGGCTTACGTTTGAGTTCATTCACCACAACTGGGATTTAAGCTGGCCCTGGCTTACGTTGGGGAATGTATTTTCCACTTCGCCAAGATGGATTCAGTGGTATAGTTATACGGGAACGACTGGTGGAAGTTTATGGGTGCTGTTGGTGAATGTTTTGTTGTTTACAAGTTTACCTGTTTACAGGTTTACTAGTTCAGGGGAACAGCCCATTAGAGTTCGTAATTCAATTATTAGAAGTTCATTTACCTCTTCCGTCATTCTGATAACTGCTATTGTTTTCATTCCAATTATCATTTCATTTTTGTCAAACTCGGGGTCTGTTTTTGGGAAAGACACTTCTATCGATTCATCTCCTAACATTATTCTCGTTCAGCCTAATATTGACCCATACAACGAGAAATTTTCTGGTAATGCAGCTGACCAGGTTGATAAACTTATACGCTTAAGCGAAAGCAAATTAGATAGCAGTACCCGAATGGTCGTTTGGCCGGAAACAGCTATTCCGGTTGGCGTTTGGGAAGATCAGCTACTGCAAAACAGCTACTATCAACCCATCATTGCTTTTGTGCAGCGGCACCCAAAAGTTCAGTTGGTTACGGGTATTGATAGCTATAAAAATTTCGGTAAGGAGAGCAATAGCAGGTTTAGTATGCATCATGATGAAACCAGTGATACGTACTATGAATCGTACAATGCGGCACTGGGCTTAGATAGCCGCCTGCAACCGCAGATTTACCACAAAAGCAAGCTGGTACCAGGGCCTGAATCGTTACCATCGTGGTTGAGTTTTATGGGGTCCATTTTTGAAAGCCTTGGCGGGCTGAGTGGCACATTGGGTAGAAGTGATTCGGTTGGTGTTTTCTATTCTCCCGGCAACAATTACAAGCCTGCACCAGTTATCTGCTACGAAAGCATTTACAGCGATTACCTAACAGAATATATACGGCATGGCGCAAACGTGATTACGATTATTACCAACGACGGTTGGTGGGGGAATACGCCGGGCTATAAACAACATGAAAGCTATGCAAGATTGAGGGCTATTGAAACCGGCTGCTGGATTGCACGTAGTGCCAACACCGGTATTAGTTGTTTTATTGATCCGCAGGGAAATGTTTATCAGCCCCAGCCATGGGATACGGAAGCGGCTATTAAGATGAATATCCCAACAATAAGTTCGCCTACTTTTTATGCCAAGCATGGCGATTGCGTCAGCCGGGGTGCTGAATGGGCTGCTTACTTTTTGCTAGCAATGGCAATAGTTGTGAAACTAGTAAACTGGAGAAAGAAACGACAAGTATTGAGTAATAATTCAATGTAGTAATAACTGCAAAGAAGATAAGGTAGCTAAGAGATACAATGATAAATCTATGAGTGCTCAATAGCAGCACATCACCTGAACGGTGCCAACGCCGCATGAGCTTAATGGATAGATATTAGCTTGGCCCAAAAAGAAACGGCAGAACCGGGCCACCAGTGATGTGAAACCTAAGAACGATACAACTGCAGCTTTCCTTTTGCTTATTGCCCTTTGCCGCTTAATTCCTCACAGGTTTCCCGCCTTTCAACACACTTTGTAGCCGCTCCAGCGTTTTGCGTTCGCCGCAGAGGCTTAGGAATGCTTCCCGTTCCAAATTTAGGAGGTATTGTTCGCTTACCAAGGTGCTTTCGCTGAGGTCGCCTCCGCAAAGAACGTAGCCTAATTTCTTTGCAATTTTTTCGTCATGTTCACTTATATAGCGGCCTGTTTTCATGCCATTCAAGCCAGCATACATGGCTCCCAAAGCGCCACGGCCCAATACCTTAATATCAGTACGTTGCACCGGCATGGTGTAGCCTTCGTTCCAAATTGCCAGGGCACTTTGCTTAGCATCTGCAATGCGCCGACTTTGGTTCATGCTGATTTCATCAATGCCTTTTCGCATTATGCCTAAGCCGTATGCTTCCTGTGCGGAAGTGGCAACTTTGGCCATACCAATGGTAAAAAATCGGCGCTTAAGTGGCTCGATTTCTATCTCACCATCGGCATATTCCTGAGCGGCACGAAGGGCAAATTCTTTGGTGCCGCCACCACCGGGAATGAGGCCCACGCCCAGTTCCACCAAACCAATATAGGTTTCGGCAGCAGCCTGAATTTTATCGGCATGAAGATTTATTTCGCAACCTCCCCCCAGCGATAAACCATGCGGTGCTATCACCACCGGGATGCTTGAATAGCGAACTCGCATCATGGTATTTTGGAACAAGCGAATGGCCATATCCAGTTCTTCGTATTCCTGCTCTATCGCAAGCATAAAAATAAGGCCCACATTGGCACCGGCGCTAAAGTTGGGCCCCTCATTAGCAATTACTAAACCTTTGAAATTCTCTTCGGCTTTGGCAATTGTTTTTTGGATGCCATCGAGCACTTCTCCACCAATGCTGTTCATTTTGGTACTCCATTGCAGGCCCAAAATATCGTCGCCTAAATCGTAGGCGGTGCAGGCGCTATTCTTCCAAACAATGTTGGTACTATTGGATAAAATGAGAAAACTATTATCTGGTTTTTGGGAGATAGGATACCCGCCGCCCATTGCTCCTTCCTCGCTGTTAAATGCAGGTTGGAAGCTTACCCTTTGCCCATTGAAAAATTTGTAAAACGAATCACTCCCACCAGCTAACATTTTCTCCACCCAAGGCGCTACAGCAAAACCGGCAGCCTTCATAGCGTCAACCGTTTTGGCTACGCCAAACAAATCCCACTTCTCAAAAGCGCCTATTTCCCAACCAAAACCAGCTATCATTGCATCATCCACCCGGTATATTTCATCGCTGATTTCCGGGATGCGATGACTGATATAAGAAAATAAATGGTAGTGAAACTTGCGGTAAAACTCACCTGCTTTATCAGTGCCCGCCATCAACATCTTGAGCCGGGTTTTTAAATCATCGATGGGTTTAGCCGTTTCTATCGTAGCAAACTTTGGCTTTTGCCGTGGTTCATATTCAAAAGTCTGCAGGTTTAGCACATAGATTTCTTTGCCAGTC
>CAXTDG010000214.1:0-7716 GCA_964242675.1 uncultured Chitinophagaceae bacterium | reverse complement strand
CATTTTGTCTACGAGTGCTTGCGGCGGATTGTCGTTTACAAAACGGGTGGCCAGTTTTTTACAAATAAATTGCGCCGTAGCAGGTCGGTGTGCCAGTACATCCATCAGTTTCAGGCCTTCCTCGTATCCATTGCTGCCACTATCAAAGCGGTTGCCCAACACAGTTTTCGACATTACATCGTGGCGGTTTACGGCAAACAAAAAGTCACCATCGTGTACAAATCCTCTTTCCTTTAACTTATCTTCTCCCACCCGTTCAATTACATTTCGCATCACGTTGGCAGCACCATAGTCTCCCATGGGGTACACCGTCCAGCCAGTAAGCACACGGGCCGCTTCGGTTACGTCTTTTTGGGTATAGCCACCATCTACGCCTAGCGTATGCAGTTCCATTACTTCACGGGCATAGTTTTCATTCAGGCCCCCATTCTTTTTGGCATTGCTCAGTCGCTTCATTAGCTGAGCTTGTTTGGCGGTGTCGCCGTCGGAATTTGCTCTGGCTATTTGCTGTAAAATGCGTTCTCGGTTCTGTTTGTTCTGTAAAGCATCGCTGCCATAGCCGTCGTTGGCCTGACTGGTAAATTGATCGAGGTACACCAGCATAGCCGGGCTTTTGGCGGTAGCAAGCAGTAGATCTTCAAACTTAGCAGTTACATTGGGCCGTATGGCATCCCGTTCGTAGGGCAACACAAATTGCGAACAGTCATTTTTGGTAAGCGATACATTGAAATGGTTGAACCAAAAATCGGTAAGCAATTCCTGTAACTGGTTGCTGCTATAGGTTGCCCGTAAAATCTTCTGATTAATTAACTGCCGGTACAGTTCAGCTTCCGGCTTCATCCCTTTGGACTCTAGCAGTTGCTTTACTGCCTGGCGGTATTCTGTTTTATCACTTTTATTAACTGAATCTTTATCAATAAGGCCTTCTTTCACCGCCATGCGAACTACCTGCCCGCCACGGGGAAATGTATTGGCAATTTGCGCATTGCTCATGGCTAGGGCATCGTAATCTTTAAGCCGTAGGTTCAGCGAATCATCTGGCAGGCCAGCATTTAGTTGCTGCAAAAACCATTTTTCCAAACCCATATCGGCTATTGCTTCCACCTGGCCGGGTGTTTCGCCAAACGTAAAACGGCTAATTAAGTGTGCTGCTGCCTGCTTTTCGGTGAGGCCAGCCACCTTCCAGGGAAATTTAAAATGAGGTTTTTCTGAATCGCTTTTATTGTAAAAGGCGGAGCAGAAAATGAGCGCCAATGGAGCAGTTAGTAAAAGAAGAGAAAACTTTTTTTTCATACCATACCTTTTCAGATGAACAACAGGAAACATGCAATGAAAAGAAACCGGCTATAGCTGCTAATAAGCTGCTAAAATGAAACCGGGTTTTGATGGACAAGGCAAAAGTTAACAAGTTTAACAGCTAGCAATATTATGTAAATGTTATTGACAGGTAAAGCTAACATACATGGTTAAATAACGCTGGTGACCGTTGGCTTAGCAGCTACCATCAACTATTCGGCTTTCTACTTCTTCATTTTAAAAGGGCAATCGCATCTTTCTTTTGGTAAGTTCTCAAAGTTTCCAAAAGTTTACAACCCGTTATACTCTATTTTTCAAATCCCACTTTCCTATCCATCCCAATCATCCCAAAGGACAAATTCCCAGTATGCATTTTGGAAAAACAATTACCGTTCGCTGTCCCGGCACTATTGCCAACTTAGTTTGCGGCTTCGATGTGCTAGGCCTTTGCCTGCAGGAGCCTTACGATGAAATGGAGGTAACGCTACTACCAGAAAGAAAGGTCATCATCCATTCCGCCGATGGCTACCCACTGCCCTCCGACCCTGCCCAAAATACCGCTGGTGCCCCCCTACTGGAAATGATGGAAGAATCGAAGCTGGACTTTGGTTTTGAAATTACTATTCGCAAACACATAAAACCCGGAAGTGGCGTAGGAAGCAGTGCCGCAAGTGCTGCTGGCGCAGTTGTAGCAGCCAATCATTTACTCGGTCATCCTTTTGATAAAGAAGAACTGGTACGCTATGCTATGTTTGGCGAAAAGGTAGCTTGTGGTGTAAAGCATGCCGACAATATTGCCCCCGGCATTTATGGCGGCGTTACACTTATCCGCTCCATTTTCCCATTGGATATTATTGCCATTCCTTCGCCTACCCTGCATGTGGCGCTGGTGCATCCACAGATAGAAGTAAAGACTGCTGATGCCCGCCAGATTTTACGTAAAGAAGTGTTGCTGAAAGATGCCATTAAACAGTGGGGAAATATCGCCGGGCTGGTAGCAGGGTTTTTCCAAAATGACTATAATCTTATCAGCCGTTCGCTGGAAGACGTTATCGTAGAACCAGTTCGTAGCATTTTAATACCGGGCTTTGCGGAAGTAAAAAAGAACTGCCTGGAAGCGGGTGCTTTGGGCGGCGGTATTTCGGGCAGCGGCCCATCCATTTTTATGCTATGTAAAGAAGCACATACGGCAGAAGCGGTAGCTGGAGTAATGAAGGAAACGTACACTCGCCTAGGCATTGAGCATCATGTGTATGTGACGCAAGTGAGCAAGCAGGGGGTAGAAATTGTGTAAGCAACAGCTAGCCCCCACCTAACCTCCCCCAACGGGGGAGGAACAGAACCGTAACACTTTATACTTCTAAACTATTTCGCCAATGTCTTCACTTCAGTTATTACATAATTCTCCGCTGGCTTCTCCGCATATTCCTCCCCCGTTGGGGGAGATAGAGGGGGCTGGGGCCGGCATTTCCTACTTCTCTTCCAATCGCCAATCACCGCAGGCCAGTTTTATGGATGCGGCTATCAACGGATTAGCACCAGATGGTGGACTATATTTTCCTGAATATATACCGCAGTTGCCTGCAGCACTGCTGCAAAATCTAAAGAAGCTTTCCAAGGAAGAAATTGGTTTACAAGTGATGCAGCCATACGTTGGCAACAGCATTCCTACGGCTGACCTGCAACGCATTGTAAGCGAAACGGTGAATTTTGATTTTCCGTTGGTTGCTATAAACGACCGTATTTCATCTCTGGAATTATTTCATGGGCCTACACTGGCTTTTAAAGATGTAGGTGCCAGGTTTATGAGTCGCTGCTTGGGATATTTTATGCAGTTTTCCAGCAAAAAAGTTACTGTGCTGGTAGCCACTTCCGGCGATACGGGTGGCGCAGTTGCAGCAGGCTTTCACAATGTGCCGGGTGTGGAAGTAATTATTTTATACCCTACGGGAAAAGTAAGCCAAGTGCAGGAGCAACAACTTACTACACTGGGCGGAAACATCACGGCACTGGAAGTAAATGGCAATTTCGATGACTGCCAGCGATTGGTGAAACAGGCTTTTGTAGATAAGGATTTGAATGAAAAGTTTTTCCTCACTTCTGCTAACTCAATTAATGTGGCTCGCTGGCTACCGCAGCAGTTGTACTACTTTTTTGCACTACAGCAATGGCAAGAAGAACAACCACCAGTAATAAGCGTACCCAGTGGTAATTTTGGAAACATCTGCGCTGGTTTACTGGCACATAAAAGCGGTTTACCAGTGCAGCATTTTGTAGCGGCCTGCAATGCGAATGATGCGGTGCCACAATTTTTAGAGAGCGGCATTTTTAGGGCACAACCTGCTGTGGCAACTATTTCCAACGCTATGGATGTGGGCAACCCCAGCAATTTTGTTCGCCTGCAGGAACTATACAATTACCAAACAGAAACGATAAAGGAACATATTAGTGGATACCGTATTAGCGATGCGGAAACGAGGGAAACTATTTTGCGATTGTACAACCAATATGAGTATTTGGCAGACCCTCATGGTGCTGTTGGCTATCTGGCCTTGGAAAAATACCTGGACGAACATCCGGGGCAGAAGGGAATTTTCCTGGAGACAGCACACCCCATTAAGTTTCAGCCGGAAATGGAAGCTACGCTGGGCCAACCTATACCGGTGCCGCAGTCGGTTGAAAGCTTATTACAACAAGAGAAAAAGAGCATTGCTATGGAGCCTGATTTTGAAACGTTTAAGGCATTTTTGTGGGATAGGGAGTCATGAAATTTATCTTCAAATATCAACACCCTTTAAAAGTTTTTTAAATCTCTTAAGTGTTTTATTATTTGGATAATTTCTCATTAAAATACTTGCGAACACTACACTAAAACCAATGCTAAAAAAAAAGAGAACTGGGCTTTCGACGAAAGCACTAAGTTCCATTCCAACGGAGGTGATGATGAAGCATAAAAGAAAATGAATGGCTGGTTTCCACAGGCGCATGTTTCTTTTTAGATATAACGGCAAAAAACCAAAAAGGGAGTAAGTAAGCATAGACTGAACCAATACTGCCGGAACACTTAATATTGACCCTGGGTTAGCCGCCTTTGTATCTATGATAAATTCTTGGTAGAGTGCATTTTCTTTTCTTCTCTCTGCGGGTGAGATATCTGGCAATGACCAAAAAGATGGGTAGAAGGTAAATTTGAAAGTTGGTTGGTGCTTTAGAAAAAGAACACAATCGGTGTGACGGTCATAGAATACGCCAATGAACAGAATAGAGCATAACAGAAAGACGACTCCAAGCAGCAGAAAGATTTTAGCTCGTATCATAATTGCGAAAGTTAATAGATAGAAAGCAATGCTGCACAGAGGAGCGCAAGGGATAGCAGTGGAAAGCCCACAGGCGGCGGATGAATGATAGGATAGCGAAGCCATGAAGTTGCCACGCTGCCAAGGACTTGGAACGGATAGCCCGACCCGATAGGGATGCGCCCCAATACCTGCTCTACTGTTTTAAAAGTTGTTTGCCTGTTGCTGTAACTTTTTGACGACGGATTTCGTAAAGCATGTATCACTTTATAAAACCTATTATGAAACAATTATTTATCGCCTTATTTTCTATTGCCGCTCTTACGGCATCGGCCCAGAAATGGCAGAATATTAAAGGCAATGGCAACGTTAAAATAGAAAGTCGCCAGGTGGGCAAATTTACAGGCTTGGAAGACCAGGGCTCGTTTGACGTGGAAATTACGTATGGCGAAAGCAACGCCGTGGAAGTAGAAGCGGACGAAAACCTGCTACCCATCATCGTGACCAAAGTGGAAGGCACCAAGTTGATTGTGACTACGGATAAAGGCGGTTTTTCTTCGGCTACCCGGCTGAAAGTACATGTTACAATGGCAACGATTGACCTGGTTTCGGTAAAAGGAAGCGGCAGCGTATCAGGCGATGGTGGCTTTAGCAATAGCGGTACGGCCCATTTTGAAGTGGGTGGTAGCGGCAGCATCCGGTTGTCGTTTGCTCAGTTTAATACAGCGGAAGTATCAGTACGAGGTAGTGGTAGCATCCACCTGATGAAAGGAAAGGTTGATAACCTGAACGTGTCCTCGTCTGGTAGCGGTAGCGTGGATGCCTACGACATCAATAGCAAAAATGTAATGGCTAAAACCAATGGTAGCGGCAACGTTAAAGTAAGAGTAACCAGTAGCCTGACGGCCGAATCGAACGGTAGTGGCAATGTGTACTACAAAGGCGATATTACAAACGTGAATGTAAAATCGAATGGTAGTGGACGAGTAGTGAAGCAATCATAAATATAACGGGAACTACCCATAGACAAAAGCCTACTGATGCTATTAGTGTCGGCAGGCTTTTATTGTTATTAGTAAAGTACTTTTTCTAAAATGAAAATGTAATCTGCAATGCCCTGTTCTATTTCCTGCAGGTAAATAAATTCATCGGCGGTATGACTACGGGCTGAATCGCCGGGGCCCATTTTTAAAACAGGGAAATGCATGAGGGCTTTATCGGAAGTAGTAGGTGAACCGTAACAGGTTTTGCCCATATTAATACCTGCTTGTACCAACGGATGATTTACCGAAATGGAAGTAGAACGAAGGCGGGTACTGCGTGGTACGATTTCACTCCCAATATTTTCCCGAATAGTTTGCAGCACTTCTTCAAACGTGTACAATTCATTTACCCGAACATCTACCACGTAAGTGCATTGTGCAGGCACTACGTTGTGGGCTTTGTTGTCGGTATTAATAACGGTTACGTTCATCTTTACGGGGCCTAGCCATTCGCTTATTTTATCGAACTTATAAGTGCTTAGCCATTTAATATCTTCCAAGGCTTTATAAATGGCATTCTCACCTTCTTCTCTGGCGGCGTGACCAGCTATTCCGTAAGCAGTTGCTTCTAAAACCATGAGGCCACGTTCGGCAATGGCAAGGTTTAGTAGGGTTGGTTCACCTACAATTCCGAAAGCAATTTCATTGGGTGTAACTATTTTAAATTCTTCGCTTTGCAGCAATGCTTCCACACCATTTTTACCACTGATTTCTTCTTCAGCCGTGGCGGCTAAAATGATATTATGTGAAAGATTTTGCTGCGGATAAAAATGAAGAAAGGTAGCGATTAATGAAACTAAACAACCGCCTGCGTCATTGCTGCCTAGGCCGTATAATTTATCCCCTTTTTCTATGGGAGAAAATGGGTCGAGGGTGTAGGCTTTGTTGGGTTGAACGGTATCGTGGTGAGAGTTGAGAATAAGTGTAGGCTTTAAAGCATCGAAGTATAGATTGACAGCCCAGGTATTATTTAGAAAACGCTTTGTTGGAATATTTCGCTCTTGCAAAAACTGCTCAATGATATCAGCCGTTTTCTCTTCCTGCTTACTAAAAGACGGTGCTGCAATTAAGCTTTTCAATAAGCTAACAGCATCATTATAAAGCGTTGTATGTTCAATTGAATTATTCATGAATAATGGTTGTACCGGATTGCCCGTTGAGTAGCTTTTCCAATTGCTCTGCCTGGCCGATAATTACTTTGTTTACACCACTTCGCAAAGCGGTGAAAGCATTATCCAGCTTAGGAATCATGCCGGCAAATATCTTTTGATCTGCTTTAAGTTGCTGGTAATAATCAAGTTGCAAAAGAGTGATGGTTGATGTATCGTCATCTACATCCAGCATAACACCTGGCTTTTCAAAAGCATACACCAAGTTTACTTTGTAAAAAGCACTCAGCCCTTTTGCCGTTTCCTGTGCAATGGTATCAGCATTGGTATTTAAAAGCTGCCCGTTTTTATCATGAGTGATGGGCGCCAACACAACAGTTAGTCCTACATTTAAAAGTGATTGAAGTAGTTCTGCATTAACCGCATCTACATCACCTGCAAAACCATAATCGGTGCTGCTGCCAGTCCGTTTATGGGCTTGTATGGCATTACCATCTGCACCACTTAAGCCAATTGCATTACAGCCAGTCGCTTGTAATTGTGCTACTACATTTTTATTGATGTAACCAGCATACACCATCGTTACTATTTTCAGCGTTTCGGCATCTGTGATGCGGCGGCCCTCTACCATTTGTTGCTGAATGCCCATGGCTTCTGCAATACGAGTAGCTAGTTTGCCGCCGCCATGTATTAAAATTTTCGAACCTTCAATCTGGCTGAAAGCTTTTAGAAATGCAGATAGATTTTGTTCATCGTCGATGATGTTGCCACCGATTTTGATGATGGTGAGTTCTGGCTGTAAATTGATTGACATGCGCTGCTATTTTGAACTTAAAATTTCAGCCAACACCGCTTGTGCAGCCCATACTCTATTGGATGCTTCCTGGGTAACGATTGAGTTAGATGAATCTAGTACTTCATCACTCAGTTCTACATTGCGGCGAACGGGTAGGCAATGCATGACTCTAGCTT
>CAXTDG010000213.1:0-7718 GCA_964242675.1 uncultured Chitinophagaceae bacterium | reverse complement strand
TTTTCGGGTATTTACCGCCTGCTCCTTGCCGATAAAACAGGTATACACTACTTTATGCCGAATGAGATTATACGCCTCGAAGCAAACAATGTATATACCACCCTTTATTTCGAAGCACATCCGCCATTTGTAGTTTCCAAAGTGCTGAAGACGTATGAAGAATTATTGAAGCCTTATGGTTTTGTGCGTACCCACCGCAACCACCTGGTAAACCGGGACTTTATCCGGTGCATAAAAAGTGATAGCGTAGTAATGCAGGATAAATCCGTAGCGGAGCTTTCCCGCAGGCATAAAAAAATTGTGATGGATGAATTGAGAATAGCCTCCCCAACCCCTCCAAAGGAGGGGCTCAGACCGGGTAGTCAAGCTTCGCTATTTTGAATGGTTGTACCCATTGTTGGTTGAAAAGGCTGAATTAACAACTGAACAGTGTTCATTTATACCTCCGCATCACGTAGCCCCTCCTTTGGAGGGGTTGGGGAGGCCAGGTTGCTTTGGCTCTTTACTGCGCCACCTGCACATTCCTTGAAAAGCTTTCTTCCAGGGAAATCAGGGTTTCAGTACGTTCAATGCCTTTTATTTTTTGCAGCGTATCGTGTAGTACAAACCGAAGCTGGTTAATATCCTTACAAACAATTTCGGCAAACATGCTGTAGTTGCCGGTGGTATAGTTCAGCCGCACTACTTCGGGTATTTTTTTAAGGTCTTTCGCTACGGTATCATACAGGCTGCTTTTTTCCAGGTAAATACCAATGAAGGCAATTACATCATAGCCTAATTGCTTAATATCAACCGCCATACGGTTGCCTTTTACAATCCCCATTTCCTGCAGCTTTTTAATACGTACATGGATGGTGCCGCCACTTACAAAAAGCTTTTTGCCTAAGTCGGCGTACGATATTTCGGCATTCTCCATCATTTCATAAATAATCTGGTAATCGAGTTTATCAAGATTAGGTTTTGCAGCCATTTTGAAAAATATTTTAAAAATTATCAAACAAATTTCATTATTTATTGCACAATATCAAAATTTTATGGAAATTCATTAGAAAATTTGGTAGTAAAAGTCTGTTTGTCTTAATATTGCATCAGCAAATACAGCTACAAGTTCTTTAGTCAATAGGTTTAGTATTAAAGCAGGCCGCATGGCTGTAAAGAAAATGCTTTTTACTGTGGGGTGATGAAATTTTTGGCAGACATGCCCTCTTGTCTCGGGGGTGGAGAATCTGGGATAAACACTGCATAACGCCGATCCTGTCTGCAGCAGGACCGACTAGGGTTGACCACTTTTAGTAGGTTTGGATTTGCAGTCCAATCAATGTGTGCAGCGGCTAACTACTCCGTGGAGGTTCGAGCCCTCCCCCTACAGCTTTTTGTTTTGTATGAATTTTGCAATAAAAGCAATCGGCAACCGCTGGTTGCTTTTTTGCTTTATACACTAATTGACAATTAGTAATGAATTATTATGGTGCTCATTTTCAGACAGCCTTTTTTATTACTAATCATTTCTAATTGTCAATCATCCATTACCAATTAATCATTTCACTTTGCTTCTTCATATTCATCCTGATAATCCACAGCCCCGCCTGATAAAGCAGGTGGTAGAGACCCTGCAAAATGGCGGTATCATTATCTATCCTACCGATACGATTTATGGGCTGGGGTGCGATATTACACAGCCCAAAGCAGTAGAACGTATCTGCCGCATTAAAGGGGTTGATCCACAAAGAGCACAGCTTTCGTTTGTGTGCCACGACCTAAGCGACCTGAGCCAGTACACCAAAAGCATTGGTACGCCGCTGTATCGTATACTCAAAAGTTACCTGCCCGGGCCTTACACATTTATTTTGCCTGCCAGCAAGCAGGTGCCTAAAATTCTGGAAAGCAAAAAAGCTACTATTGGCCTACGCATACCCGACAATAAAATAGCCTGTGCTATTGTGGAAGCTTTGGGCAGGCCCATTCTTAGTGCTTCACTGCCTGGCGATATGGTGGAAGAATACACCGATCCCGAACTAATGCAGGAAAACTTCGGCAAACTGGTAGACTATGTAATTGATGGAGGTATAGGTGGAATGGTACCTTCCACCGTAATTGATTTTACTACAGATGATCCTACCGTTATCCGGTTGGGAAAAGGAGTATGGGAGGAATAGCTGGTTTCAATTGGCAGCAAGGAATAAGCAATTGTGAGTTGCTTATTGCTGGTATCGACTTTGCACCTCTGAAAGTATTTTCAATCAAAAATTAAGGCCATAGCTTTCAGCAGCTAATACCGGTTGCCATTGATGAATGAGTTTCTTGAATGCTCTGCCTACCGGCATTATCTGTCGGTTAAGATCATACAGGCCCATCGGGTTTATCCGTCCGGCATCTTCCCGAAGGGCCGTATCCCAATCTACCTGGTGCAGCAGGCTATACCAGGTAAAGCCTATAATAGGGATACCATCCCGTTTTAGCTGATGCACATTAGCCCATTCTTTATACAGCCATAGTACCGCATCCGGCTCCCAACGGTTAGTTTCCGTATGCATGATTGGAAGTTTGTAGCGCTTATAATATTGATGAGTGATAGTATAATAGCCAAATATTTCACCAGCAGGGGAGGTGCGGCCATCCGGCTCTACCAGGTGCTCGTTAGTTACGTAGTAATCGTTGCCCATTACACAACTAGCTTTTACCTGGTTTTGCTCAAACCAATGGTATTCTTCCCGGGTCATGCCATTGTCCAGTAAGTACTCGTACATGCGGCTGGTAATGGGGTAGCCATAGGTAAGATCAAGCGATAGAAAACGCTTTTCGTTTAAAAAGTCAGCAATTCTTTGTGCATCTGGATTAGCCGGGTGAAAAAATTCAGACGATTCGCTTTGAATGAAAATGGCTTCTGGTTGCACCGTAAGGATGGCCTTCATCGCCATTACATTGGCTTTTGAAATATTCTTAAGTGCTGTTACAAATGTTTTTTCACTGCTCAGGCGTTCGTTCCACCAACCATACAAGCCAGAAAAAGTAGCTGCTACATAAATTTCGTTGACCGGCGTATAGTATCGTTGGGTAGGAAAACGCTTCGCAAAAGCCAGTGCGTACTCCGCAAAAAAAGCTGGAAAGTCGGGATTTTGAAAATTGCCCATCCAATCAGGTACTCCAAAATGGCAAAGGTCAATGATAGGCGTAATGTTCAGTTCGTCCATGCGTTTGAAAGTGAGATCGGTAAACTCCCAGTCGTACTTGCCTAGAGCAATGTGTGTTTTATAGTAAGGCGGGCCATACCGCAAAAAGGAAACGCCTAGCGACTGCACCAATTCCAGATCGGTTTGCCACTGTTCGTAATGGCCAGCTTTTTCCATTTCATCAACACGCTTGCTGCTACCATCGGGCATACCAATAGTGGGATAGCTGTTTTCCATGCCGGTGGCAAAAATGAATGGATGGGTAAACATGGTGAATGGTCAATGGTGAATAATGAATTGAAAAGGATTGCTAATTGCTGATAGAATAAATCCTGCCATAAAAGCGTAAAACGAAAACTTTTTGAGTCAGCTAATATTCACAACTCACTAGAATGCTTTATCCTAAAAGATTCAATTTGCCGCCATCCACTATCAGGGTAGTTCCATTTACAAAGCTTGACTGAGAAGAAGCCATAAAGCAAACCGCTTCTGCTACTTCTTCTGGCTTGCCAATAGGGCCGGTTAGTTGTTCTACACCGTCTTTCACATTGGGATTTTCTCGTAGCATAGGCGTGTCTATAGAGCCTGGTGCAACACAATTGAACCGGATACCCTTATCAGCATATTCTAAGCTGGCTCCTTTTATAAATACCTCCATACCACCTTTGCTACTTGCATAAGGAATGACGTTGGAAGTGGTTTCGTAAGCATGTACCGAGCTAATGTTGACAAATGCACTTCCGGGCTGCATGTATGGCACACAAAATTTAGTGTATAGAAAAACGGCCCGCAAATTCACATTCATCAAGTGGTCCCATCTGTCTATTGTCAGGTCAACAAGTTTATCAAAGGTCATTACAGCCGCATCATTCACCATCACATCTACTTTGTCCCATTTCTGTATCGTATTATCTACTGATGCCTGCACTTGGTCGGGCTGGCTTACATCAGTATGATAGAAAACAGCTTCCCCACCTGCGTGGCTAATCATATCAACCGTTTCCTGGCCACCCTTTTCATTAAAGTCTACTACTGCTATTTTGCCACCCTCTTTTGCCATTTGTATGGCTGTGGCTTTGCCAATACCTGAACCGGCACCGGTAATGATGCATACTTTATCTGTAAAACGCATTTTGTATAGGTTGAGATTTGGAACGCCTGCACAAAAGCGAATACGGTGCCATTAAAAATGAGTAAGAAAAACATTCTCAACCATCTATAAGTAAGCACATCAGTTTTACATCATTTTTGCTTAGCCTATTAATCTGTGTATTTTCAAAAATTAATTTATGCCCAACGAGCACCTTATTTATCACGTTACTACATCAGCCTTGTGGAAGCAATTTGCCTTTTTTGATTTTTATGAAGCACCCTCCTTGCAAAGCGAAGGCTTTATACATGCCAGCCGGGCCGACCAAGTGCAGGAAACAGTAAACCGCTACTATAGCAACGAACCCGAAATTATATTGCTAACCATTGATACCACCCTGCTGGCTGCTGCCCTGGTGTACGAAGAAGCACCCAATCGCAAAGAGGAGTTTCCGCACATTTATGGCAAGCTGAATAAGGATGCTATCATCAATGAGGCCACCATTGCCCGGCAAAAAGATGGCTATCACATCGAAATAAATGACTGATAAAAGGATCAAGGTTCAAGATACAAGGATCAAGTTATAATACAGATTCTTGAAGTTCGAACCTCGCTCCTAAATCTTGATCCTTATACCTTGAACCTTTGCCATGAATTATTTTGAAGCATCAGAACCAGCACATTACCAAGCCGCAGTGCAACTGATAAAAGCCTACATGAAATTTTTAAATGAAGACCTGTGCTTTCAATCGGTAGATGCGGAACTGAAAAACTTGCCAGCCATGTATAGCGCCCCGGCAGGTGGTAGCTTGCTGCTTTGCCGCTCTGATGCCGGAGTGTGTGCAGGCATGGTAGCCATTCGGCCAAAACGGGAAGGCGTTTGCGAAATGAAGCGACTGTATGTATTGCCCGAATTCAATGGGCAAGGCATTGGTAAAAAACTATCGCAGCTCATCATTGAAAAAGCAATAGCCCTCGGCTACACCACCATGGTGCTGGATACGCTGGAGCGTCTGCAACCAGCACTGAAACTCTACATTAATCTTGGCTTTCAGCGAACCGGTGCTTATTACAACAATCCTTTACCCGGCGTGGTATACATGAGCAAGGCGCTAGCGCCGGATACAATAAATCGTTAAGGCTTCAACGGCCCATGTGTAATTTTCAACTGCTGTACGTCGTATAGAAAAGGATCCTCATGAAAAAGTTTATAGTTACCGTTTTCGTCGCAGTCATATCTTTTACCACCTATGCCCGGCAGGAAGGCGATAGCACTAAATACCCGCTTATTCTCAACTTTTACAGCATTGGCGCAGGTACTCCCAGCGATCAACCCTTAAAAGATTACATAGCCACTTACCGCAAAACCAACAAGCTACCAGCACTCAGTGCTACAGTAGCAGGTGGCCTGGGTAGGGAAGGCGAATACGCCATTTTATTTCCGTTGAAAGAACTAACCGCCAGTCAGAAAAAAAAGTTTGTAACAGCACTTTCCAAAGCCTTGCCAGCACTCAATAAAAAAAGCGGAAATGGTGGCGGCATCAACCTCAGCCAAAATCAATCCTTTGATGTTAGTAAGGGAAGAATAGAGCCAACGACAGTTCAGTTTTAATAACATACAGCGATTAAATAACTTTTGACAGTACAGCTTTCTTTTCTGCAAGCCATTAAAATAAATGTTTCGTTTTCTTTGAGCAAAAAAGAACCACTAATTGTTCCGGTTTAATTAAAAGTGATGCTGTATTTATCTGTTGTTATTTGCACCTACAATCGCCAGAAGTTTATTGGGGCCTGCCTTCAATGCTTAGCAGCGCAAACCTTGCCCATAGCCCAATGGGAGGCTATAGTGGTAGATAATAATAGTACTGATCGATCTGCCGAAATTGTAAAAACATTTATTGCACAGCATCCGCAACTGCCGTTTCGGTATGTCTTCGAAGGGCAGCAGGGACTCAGCTTTGCCCGCAACCGGGGCATTGCCGAAAGTAGGGGAGAAGTAATTGTGTACATAGATGATGATGTAGAAACAGAACCACACTACTTGCAAACCATTTTCGATTTCATGAAAAGCCATCCACAGGCTGCAGGCATGGGTGGTAAAACGCTTCCCAAATTTTCCGAAGGGCCGCCACCCGCCTGGCTAAGCCCTTATATGGCTGGCATCACCGGCACCATTGATCGTGGCGATGAAGTGAAAAAATTTGGCGGCCGGATGAAATATCCATCCGGCTGCAACATGATTTATCGGAAAAATATTTTACTGCAAGCAGGCGGTTTCAACAACGAACTAAAAGCCCGGGCCGACGATAAATACATTTATGAAAAAGTAGCGAAGTTGAATGATGAAGTGTGGTATGTACCAAAAGCATTTTCGCTACACAACATTGATGCTGACCGCTTAACAGATGCTTCTTTTAGAAAGCTGTATGCCAAGGGTGGTGCAGAAGAAAGAATTAAAACCCGAAGCGAAGGCGGTATCAGTCAGGTAAAAAAAACGGCTGATTTACTGGTAAAACTGGGGGCTGGAGCTGGGTTGTGGTTGTTATATCTTTTAAAAGGAAAAACACTACAGGGCCGCTACATTTTTCTATCGCAGTGGTACACCTTGAAAGGGTTTTTCAGTTGAAGGAAATTATATGTTCTTTGCTGCCTGTTTTACTCAAACGCTTTTGGTATTGCTGCTAGTGCATTTTGCTTATAACAATACCCAACTGGCAAATGAGCAAGCAAGCGAACCTAATAATCTTTCGTTTTGAGCATTGACCGCATACCTAAAGACCGTTTTGATAGTGACCATTACCTGGGCCGTCCGGCCGATTTTACCGATCTGATTGTAAAGCGGCGGGTAGAACTGGTGAAACAAATTCCAGAATTTACGGGTACCAATTTAACGCTGGCCGATGTTGGTTGTGGCAATGGAGCTTCCATGATTTTACTGTCAGGCAGTTTTAAGGAGTGTAAAGGATTCGACATTTTTCCTGAGAACGGAAAGGATTTTGAAAAGCTGCGGCAGCATACTGGCGTTACCAACTGCTCTTTTCAACTCATTAATATTGAAAAGGGGGCCTACCCCGCCACGTTCGACCGGTTGATAAGTTTTGAAGTGATTGAGCACCTAGATGATGATGCCAATGTAAACCGGTTTTTACAGCTGCTGAAGCCAGGTGGATTAGCCGCCATTACAGTGCCCAACAAGTGGTGGATATTTGAAACACATGGAGCCAAACTGCCGCTGCTACCCTGGAACCGGGTTCCGTTTTTTAGCTGGCTGCCCCGCCCCCTGCACGAACGTTGGGCCAATGCCCGTATTTATACCAAAAGCCGTATTACCTACCTGCTAACAAAAGCCGGTTTTGAAGTGTTGCAAACAGACTACGTAACCGCACCGCTGGATGTACTGAAAGAAAGCCGTTTCAAACGATGGGCAGTCGCACGATGCATCTCTTTACCTGGGCGTA
>CAXTDG010000212.1:0-7731 GCA_964242675.1 uncultured Chitinophagaceae bacterium | reverse complement strand
CAAACAAACCTACGACCCTGCTGGTGAAGATAAGGATATGGGAGTGATAGTAAAAGATGTTGAGAAGCTATACCGAGGTTAATTACTACCAAAAAATAATTTCAAAAAAGCGGAAGTGTCATCAACTTCCGCTTTTGTTTTTTATCATCCCACCTATCTTACAACGCTAAATTTTGCCACTATGAATTCTTTGTTTAAAAAGCTGAATTTAAAAGAAATCCATTCTGAAATTGTTATTCTGAATGCACCAGAAAGTTTACAGCCAGAACTAGCAGATTTAGGAAAAGAAGTAAGCATTGTAGAAACGCTGGATAAAACGAAACCATTTCAATTTTTAATGGCATTCGTTACCCAACAGCAGCAGGTTGACGAAATTTCAGTAGCCATTACAAACGGAGCAGATGAAGATGCAGTTGTGTGGTTTTGCTATCCCAAAGGCACATCAAAAAAATATAAATGCGATTTTAATAGAGACACCGGCTGGACGGTGCTTGGCAACCTGGACTTTGAACCGGTACGCATGGTAGCTATTGATGCCGACTGGAGTGCTTTGCGTTTTCGTAAAGTGCAGCACATCAAAAAAATGACTCGTAGCAGTGCTCTTTCCGATGCTGGAAAAGCAAGAATAGGTAAGAAGATCACACCTTGATTTCCCTTTTCTGTTTGCCGGTTACAGACCGTTAACTGCCTTCTTCCTTAACTGCTTTACACATTAATTTGTGGCCTCTCATTCCGTAACAAAGTATAGATTATGAAGATTGATGTTTTAGCTTTTGGTTCTCACCCCGATGATGTGGAGCTAGGTTGCTCTGGTACCTTGCTAATGGAAAAACGGCAGGGAAAAACGATTGGAGTTGTTGATATGACGCAGGGCGAATTGGGCACTCGTGGCACCGCCGAAACCCGTAAAGCCGAAGCAGATGCTGCTGCAAAAATTTTGGGCTTAGATGCAAGAGTGAACCTTGCTATGCCCGATGGCTTTTTTGAAAATACCAAGCCCTACCAGTTGGAAGTGGTAAAAGTGCTACGCCGCTACCAGCCGGAAATCATTTTGTGCAATGCCCCCAGCGATCGCCACCCCGACCATGGCCGGGCCAGTAAATTAGTTGAAGAAGCCGCCTTCCTTTCTGGTTTAAAGAAAATTGAAACTGAAGATGAGGGTCAGCCACAGGAAGCCTGGCGCCCCAAATATGTGCTACACTACATTCAGGATCGTTTTCTACAGCCGGCTTTTGTATACGATATCACTCCTGTAATAGACCAGAAAGTAGAATCCATCAAAGCTTATGGCACACAGTTCAACGTGGTTGGCGAAGGCGAACAGCATACCTACATCTCCCGACCCGATTTTCTGGAAAACATTATTTACCGGGCCAAAATGCTGGGGCGTATGGTAGGTGTACCATATGCTGAAGGTTTTCTGACGGAGAAAATTATCGGCATTACAACACTTGATAGCCTGGTGCAGCAAACGACCTGACAGGGCATTAAAAAAGTAATTAATAATTTTCTTTTATTTTCTAAACTTTTCTTTTATTTTCGTTTCGACGAAAGCAAAAGGAAACAAATAGCTTAATTGCTAAATAACACAAGCTATGATTCCTAATCAGCGGCGGGAGAAGATTCTGGAATTAATTAAAGAAGACGGATCAGCAAAAGTGGTTGACCTAGCCCGTATTTTCAAAGTAACAGAAGTGACCATCCGGCAAGATCTGGATAAGCTGGAAAAAGACGGATTGGTAACCAAAGAACACGGTGGTGCTTTTCTCAAAAACATCAAGGACCAGGTACAAACTTTTTCGCTGTCTAACAGTAGTGAAAATGCCAACAAAAAAGAACAGATTGCTACCAAGTGCCTGGAATTAATTGAACGAGGAGACACCATCATCCTGGACTCTGGTTCTACCACTACAGAGATTGCCAAAAAGTTGAAAGGTTTTAAGGAACTTACCGTCATCACCAATGCGCTGAACATAGCGCTGATGCTGGGCGCAGAGCCAGGTATAGAAGTAATTGTAACCGGCGGCGAATTCAAACCACCTACCCTTTCACTCACCGGTCAAAAGGCAGCTGATTTCTTTAAAGGATTGAATGTACAAAAGCTCTTTTTAGCAACAGCAGGCATCTCCCTAAAATCAGGCCTTACCTACCCAAGCATCAGCGATTTGGTGGTAAAAAAAGCAATGATAGAAGCAGCTGATATAACCTACCTCGTTGCAGATTCTACCAAGGTTGGGAAGAGTGCTTTTGCAAGTTTAGGTGCCTTATCACTTATCGACTATATCATTACAGATAATGGTATTGAAGAAATACACAAAGACTTGTTTAAAAATAACGAAATAGAACTCATCGTAGCCGGTTAAGGCAATAACAGCTATTTGCGAAAGCTTGTCATTATCGAAAAAAATGGAAAATAAATTGCAGGAAAAGATAACCTTAGGCATGATCATCGGTAACCGGGACTTTTTTCCTGATAAACTGGTGGGCGAATGCCGGACTGATTTATTAACGGCATTTGAAAAGGCAGGCATTAACCCCATTATGCTGGCGGAAAATGAAACCAAATTGGGTGGTGTAGAAACTTTTCAGGAAGCACAAAAATGTGCAGCACTGTTTCGCAGAAATGCTGACGCTATCATGGGTATTTTAGTTGTGCTACCCAACTTTGGTGATGAAAAAGGTGTAGCAGAAACAGTAAAGCTGGCTAACCTAAACGTACCAGTTTTAGTACAAGCATATCCTGATGATTTACATAAGATGGACGTCGCCCATCGGCGGGATGCCTGGTGTGGGAAAATTTCCGTTTGCAATAACTTCTATCAATTCGGCATTAAATACACACTTACCACCAAACATGTTGTTCATCCTTCTGATCCTAGTTTTGAAGAAGATTTGAAAAATTTCAAAGCCGTTTGTAGGGTTGTAAAAGGCTTACGCAATGTTCGTATTGGTGCCGTGGGTGCAAGGCCCGGAGCTTTTAATACCGTTCGTTATAGCGAGAAGATTTTACAACGCAATGGCATCTCTGTAGTAACCATTGACCTGTCGCATATCCTCGGCCACGCCAACCGCCTTACCCCTAATGATGCAGAAGTACAACAACGACTAGAAAGCATTAAAGGTTATACGCCTACCGGCAAAACGCCTAGTGACCGATTGATACAAATAGCTAAGCTGGACGTGGCTTTGCGCTCTTTTATGGATGAGCATGCATTAGACGCAACTGCCATACAATGTTGGACTTCTTTGCAACAGAATTATGGCTGCAACGTGTGCACCAGTATGAGCATGATGAGTGAAAACATGCTACCTAGCGCCTGTGAAGTAGACGTGACTGGAACGCTAACGATGTACGCTATGCAACTGGCTTCCGGCTCCCCAAGTGCATTGGTAGATTGGAATAATAATTATGCAGACGACGAAGAAAAATGTGTGCTGTTCCATTGCGGCAATTGGGCCAAATCTTTTCTGCCAGATATGGAAATTTCCACCGCTCCAATTTTAGGAACCACTGTTGGCGAAGAAAATACTTACGGAGCATTAGCAGGCCGTACGCCAGCATCGCCACTTACCTACGGCCGAATTAGCACCGATGACCCAAAAGGCATTATCAAAGCATATATTGGCGAGGGTGATTTAACAGATGATAGCCTGAATACTTTTGGTACAAGAGCCGTAGCAAAAATTGGCAACCTGCAAGGTTTAATGAATTACGTATGCCGCAATGGCTTTGAGCATCACGTAGTAATGAATGCTTCTAAAACGGCCAGTATTTTAAAAGAAGCGATGGGAAACTACATGGGCTGGGAAGTGCATCATCATGCCTAGCATACTCCCAAGTTGCCCCTGCTAAGGGTCTGACTCAAACGCCTCTTTTTGATACAGGTATAAGCCAGATACTTTCAGCATAAAATAATTGAGTGTGATTATGAACACAAAAGAGCTTGAAAAAAAATCAATAACGTTTCGGAAGAAAATTCTGAAATACATCTATAAGGCAAAGGCTGGCCATACGGGTGGTAGCTTGTCTTGTGTGGACATACTGAATGTGCTATATAACGACGTGATGAACGTTGGCCCGGCTAACTTCAAATCACCAGATAGGGACCGTTATATCCAAAGCAAAGGACATTGCGTTGAGGCGCTGTTTGTAGTGCTGGCAGACAAAGGTTTTTTTCCTGAAAGCGACCTCGAAAAGCTTTGTCAGTATAAATCACACTATATAGGTCATCCTACAAAAAAGGTGAATGGTGTAGAACAAAACACGGGTGCCTTGGGCCATGGATTACCCTTGAGCGTAGGCACGGCACTGGCCGCAAAAATGGATGGTAAAGACTACCGGGTTTTCACACTTTTAGGCGATGGCGAATTGCCCGAAGGCTCCAACTGGGAAGCAGCATTGACAGCATCGCATTATAAGCTAGATAACCTTTGTGCCATTATTGACCACAACAAATTACAGATTACCGGCCGCACAACGGATGTGTGCAATACCGACCCGATTGATGGCAAATTTGAAAATTTTGGCTGGTCGGTAAAGCATGTAGACGGACACGACTTTGAGGCCTTAAAAGAAACGTTTGCAGCCATGCCATTTACCAAAGGAAAACCTAGTCTGGTAATAGCCCACACCATCAAAGGCAAAGGAATCAGCTATATGGAAAATATGATTAAGTGGCACCATGGCGTACCCACTACAGAGCAGCTTGCACAAGCTGAGGAAGAGCTGGATGAGGCGCTGGCAATGCTATAGGTTGTGTATTTACATAAAGAAATAATTGCCTTCTAATACCAGGTGAAGAGGTAAAAAAGTGACGTAGATAAAAGGGCAAGTAAGCAAACAATCGAGCCATTCCGCATAGAGCACTTTAACCTTTAGACCTTAAACTTTACTCCATGGCAATAGTAGCCGAACAAATAGGAACAGACAAAGCCAACCTCGATGTTTTCTCGGAAACGTTACAGGACTTAGCTGCATACGACCGGAACATTGTGGCCGTTACCAGCGACTCCCGTGGCTCAGGTAAGCTGGCGCCATTTGGGCAAAAGTTTCCGGAACAGATTGTAGAGATTGGTATAGCCGAGCAAAATCTGGTAGGCGTAGCAGCGGGCCTGGCTTCGGCTGGTAAAAAAGCGTTTGCGGTGTCGCCGGCTTGCTTTCTTACAGCCAGGGCGCTGGAGCAAATCAAAAATGACGTAGCCTATTCCGACAACCCGGTGAAACTGATAGGCATTAGTGCTGGTGTAAGCTATGGAGCATTAGGATCAACCCACCATAGCCTGCACGATTATGCGGTATTGCGAACCATCAACAACCTGATTATAGCTGCCCCGGCTGATAATTTTGAAACGGAGCAAGCCATTCGCCGGGCAGCGGAAATGCAGCAGCCTGTTTACCTGCGGTTTGGTAAAAAAGTAATGCCGCTACTGAAAGAATCAGACGATAACGATTTTGAATTTGGCAAAGGTCGCATCATCAAACAAGGCGATGATATTACCCTAATTGGTACCGGCGAAACAGTATATCCTGCCTTACAAGCAGCGGGCCTGCTGGAGGCCACATACGGCATCAGCGCTACCGTAATTAGTATGCATACCATCAAGCCGTTGGATTACAATTTACTTACAACTATAGCTGAAACGGGTAAGCCCATTATTACAGTGGAAGAGCATAGTGTGTACGGCGGTTTAGGCGAAGCCTGTGCTTCATTCCTTTTGCAAAATGGCTACTGCAATACTTTCAAAATTATGGGCATCCCGGATGAATACACAGTAACCGGTTCGCAAGCAGAAATTATGAATCACTACGGGTTGAGTGAAAAGGGAATTGCAGAAACAGCGGTGAAGTTGGTGAAGAAATAAAAGTCTACTTAACTGACTTCTTCTATTTAGACCTGCTTACAGCGACGAGACTTTAATTTTATAAATAACGATTGTTTGCCATGAAAAAATTAGTAACCCGGTTTCTTATTTTACTGCTGTGGTGCATTGCGATAGCAGGTAACGGATGTAAGAGCAAAACGGCTAACACGGATGGCCCGAAGAAGATTGCCATTGTAGTGTCTACGCTTAATAATCCCTGGTTTGTTTTCCTAGCACAAAAGGCGGCTGCAAAAGCAAAAGCACTGGGCTATGAATCTAAAATATTTGACTCGCAGAATAATACGGCACTTGAAACGGAACACTTCGAAAATGCGTTAGCTTCTGGTTACAATGCTGTGCTTTTTAATCCTACCGATGCTGAAGGATCGGTTGCCAATGTAGCAAGAGCCAAGGCCGCCGGTGTTCCGGTTTTTTGCATGGATAGAGAAGTTAATACAACGGACGGCGCTACCTCGCAAATCGTATCTGATAGTTACTCTGGCTGCGTGGCACTGGGAAGATATTTTGTAGAGCAAACGCAGAAAAAAGGCAAGTATGTTGAGCTGCTGGGTATTGTTAGCGACAACAATACCTGGAGCCGCTCCAAGGGCTTTCATAGCCTAGTAGATAATTATCCGGGACTGCAAATGGTAGCGCAACAAAGTGCCGATTTTGACCGTAATAAGGCCCTGGAAGTGCTGGAATCAATCCTACAGGCACACCCAGATATTGATGCGGTGTTTTGCGGCAATGATGCTATGGCAATGGGTGCTCACCAGGCATTAGTAGCGGCAGGAAAACCTGATGTAAAAGTGTTTGGTTTTGATGGTGCAGAAGATGCAGTTGATGCCATCAAAAACGGTAAGATAAAAGCTACTGCCATGCAGTTTCCACTAGTGATTGCAGAAATGGCTGCTACCGATGCAGATGAGTATTTTAAAGGCAAAAGAGACTTCCCTAAAAAGATGCCCGTTGCAGTAGAATTAGTAACACAAAACAATGTAGGCGAATACATTGCTTACGGGAAAAAGTAAGCAGTTGTCAGTTGGCCAGAGATCAGTGGTCAGGCTCACATGTATCTTTCTAACCTATCGCTAACAACTGATAATTCATGATCATTACTAATAAGGTTACGGTTTTCCCTGACAACTGAACTCTGGCTAACTGACAACTAATAAAATTGTATGAAAAAGAACTGGATCAAATACGCTGTCTGGGGTTTGCTGCTGGTGGTAGTGGCCTACAATTCCGTGTACTTCAAAAAGCTGGATGCAGTGAAAGCGGCTTCCACTTCCAGGCAGTTCGATGCAGCTTCGTATGCAAATACTTTTTACAATAAAAAGCTGTTGCCTAATCTTAGTAAAGCCGTTGACTTACCCACCTTGCTCAGTCAGCTACAAACCGCACCGGCACAGGCTTTCGCTACTTACTCACATGCATTGGGCATTGGCAATATTCGCTACTTCTTAATTAAGGGAACAGGCAAGATTCAATCTATAGAGGAAGATGCAGTGACACTAGCGCTAAATAATGATACCACAAAGCTGGTTAAGATTACAACAGAGTTTATTTATGGTAATGCCATCCGGGATGCATCGGGGTTAATCGACATTAACGAGTTCAACAGCACCATGGATTTCAATAACGTTTCGGCAGAAGTAAATAAGATCATTCGCAGCACCATTGTACCTTCTTTTAAAGCCGTTGCAAAGCCGGGAAATACAGTACAATTTACCGGAGCCATTGAACTGAATCAGGCACACATCAACACGGAAAATTTGGAGGTTATACCGATTAGATTACAGATTGCCACACCCTAAAAATTTATGCTGAAGGCATCTGTCTCACACTTCAGAAAAGGCTTTGAGG
>CAXTDG010000211.1:0-7744 GCA_964242675.1 uncultured Chitinophagaceae bacterium | reverse complement strand
CATTTATTTCTCTATCAATTCCGATTTCTCACAAATCGTTCTATAAAACAGTTCAAGCAACGCAGAGATTTCAATCAATGTTTTTTGATCTGTTATTACATTATCCGCATTCATTTTTGTTCTAGCGAATTGAATTAACATGTTAAGCAGATCAATATCTCTTGCTTCCAGCACTTTCAGTGTTTCCAATAAAGCAGCCTGCCCAAACCTGCCATCTGTTGATGCAGTGATTAATACAGTTGGTTTATGATGAAATTCATTTGTTGAAACGGTCCAGTCAATTGCATTTTTCAAGGTTCCAGGAACGCCATGTGCATATTCAGGCGTGCAAATAATTATTCCATCCGCCTCATTTATTTTTTGGCGAAACTCGATTACTTCTTTCGGAATATTTTCATCACCAAAATCGGGATTGAAATGAGGTAAAGCGTTAATACTATCAAAGAAAGAAATATGAAATCTTTCTGTAGTCAGCAGTTCAATTGTTTTAATCAAATGATAGTTTGTTGAGTGCTGCCTTGTGCTACCCGAAATAGCTAGAATATGCTTCTTATCCATCTCTCTTTTAAATTCGGTTTGTAATACAAAACTTACTTCGTCAACTTAAAATCCGCTTCCTTCACATCAGCACTATTTCCCCCAATAAACACTTTAAAATCGCCAGCCTCACTCACCCATTTCAGGTCGTTATTGTAAAATTTCAAATCGTTTTCAGAGACAGTAAAAGTTACGGTGCGGCTCTCGCCTTTGCGTAGCATTATTTTCTGAAAACCTTTCAATTCTTTTACCGGGCGGCTGGTGCTGCCCACCATATCCTGGATGTACAATTGCACCACCTCTTCGCCATCGTAATTACCGGTGTTACTAACCGTTATTGATGCCTGTATATTACCACCAGTGCCTAAGCTGTTTTTACTCAATTGCACACTGCCGTAAGAGAAGGTAGTATAGCTTAATCCATAACCAAATGGATATAACGGTGTGTTCGGTGCATCGATATAATTGCTTCTGAATTTCTGCCAATCAGCACCTGCTGGGCGACCTGTATTTTTATGACTGTAGTAAATAGGAATCTGGCCAACATTACGAGGAAAAGTAATGGTTGTTTTACCCGATGGATTGTAATTGCCATATAACACATTGGCAATAGCATTGCCACTTTCGTGACCGCCAAACCAGGCCTGCAATACGGCTGTTGATTGCATTACTTCTTTTTCAATCGTTAGTGGGCGGCCACTCATAATTACCAATACTAATGGCTTACCAGTTGCCGATAAAGCAGTAATTAATTTACGCTGACTTTCAGGAATACTAAGCTCGGTACGGCTGGCGCTTTCGCCGGTAAATTCACTGCTTTCGCCTACTATGGCTACCACTACGTCTGAATTATTTGCCAGCGCAACGGCCTCATCAATCAGCGTTTGCGGGCTGCGACCATCCTTAAACGCTTTTTCGCCAAACACATTTGCCCTTACCGCCATAGCGCTATCATCGGTAAGGTTAGCACCTTTGGCAAACGTTACTCTTGCATCAGCACCAATCATGTTTTTAATACCGTCTAACACTGGGATAGAAGTCGTGTTATCTCCACTTACTGCCCATGTTCCCAGCATATTTGCTTTATCATTTGCCAGTGGCCCAACCAATGCAATAGTCTGATTTTTTTTCAATGGCAACAGGTTATTATTATTTTTCAGCAACACCATAGAATGCTCTGCTGCCGTACGTGCTGCCAGGCGTTTTTCGTTGCTTAACACTTCTGCTTTTGCACGGTCGGCATCGCAATATTTGTAGGGGTCGGTAAACAAGCCTAGCTTGTATTTGGCTTCCAACACTCTGCGGCAGGCAGCATCAATATCAGCCGCCGTAATTTTCTTTTCGTTCAATGATTTTTTGAGTGTTGTGTAAAATCCTTCGCCTACCATATCCATATTTACACCGGCCTTCAACGCCAGCGCCGATACTTCCTGCAAATTGCCCATGCCGTGTGCAATGGTTTCGTTGATGCCGGTATAATCCGTTACCACAAAACCAGTGAAGCCCCATTGCTTGCGCAACAGGTCGGTCAGCAGCCATTTATTTACGGTAGCAGGTGTTCCATTAATATCATTGAATGAACTCATTACCGAGCCGCAACCTGCATCCAGTGCTGCTTTGTACGGTGGCAGGTATTCGTTGTACATGCGTTGCAGGCTCATATCAGTTGTATTATAATCCCGGCCCGCTTCGGCTGCGCCATATAGGGCAAAATGTTTTACGCAAGCCATCACGGTGCGGCCATTGTAACTAGTCCCTTGATAGCCAAGCACCATCGATTTTGCTATGGCCGAACCCAGGAACGGATCTTCACCATTTCCCTCTGCAATGCGGCCCCAGCGAGGGTCACGGGCAATATCCACCATTGGGCTAAAGGCCCAATTAAGTCCATCGGCAGTAGCTTCGACGGCAGCAATGGATGCGCTATTGCGAATCATAGCCGTATCCCAACTACAGCTTAATCCCAACGGAATTGGGAACGTGGTTTTATATCCATGAATAATATCGCTACCAAAAATCAACGGAATTTTCAGACGGCTTTTTTCAACGGCCAGTTGTTGTGCCTGTCGGATTTTATCTACACCAATTACGCCGAACAATCCGCCCAGACCACCTTTACTCATCTTGGCTTCTACATCGCCATTTACCACTGAGCCGGTTAGCAATCCGCCACCTGGCGTAAGCAAATTGAGCTGACCAATCTTTTCATCAATCGTCATTTTGCTCATTAGGTTGCTGACGAAGGCTGTCATTTTAGGATCAGTAGCGGTAGTAATTTTTTTGACCTGTGCCTGCATATAGCTTGCGGGCAAAAAAGCAAATAGCAAGGCAATTCGTAAATTCTTTTTCATATGGTTGTTTGAACATTTAGGTGGAGGAATGGGTGTAGTGTTTCTTAGGAAACCAGCAGCAGTTTTCTGGCTTTGTGACATTAGCAACACTCCATTTAAGGATCTATCTCCATAGCATTTATTAAACTGTACTAGTTTAAAACTAGAGGAACTGTCTGCAAACAAGATAGCAATTTCGAGTAGAGGGTTAAGGTTGTCTTTTTTATGAAAGCCTGTATTTCGTTGGTATAAGATTTTGTAGTAGCAGAATAAACTACTCAGGAAACAGGAAAACAGTTGAAACAAGCCAGGGTATTTTCATACAGCAATTTTTTGAAGTACATTAATAGGAAGGTGTAAATGTAAAGTGCTGATGATAACATCTTGTAAGGAAAAGGGTTGTTTCTATCTAAGAAAAGGGTCGTAGCTGCAAGTCAGGCTTTTATGTACTATGAATTCATCTACAGAAATTATAAAAAATCTTTACCACGCCTAATAGTTGTTTAATTCTAGGTCATCAGTATATGCGCAAATATTGAAGGAAAAAGGACGGATTGTATCAGAAAGCGTAATCGAAGTACAATTCAAGTTGCTTTGAACGATAAAGAAAGATGAGTGAATTTGCCTTGCGTTTGAACCACTCAAATGTTTGGATACATTAAGAAAGAGAGATTTTAAGTGTGTAATGTGTTCCCCAATAGAGCTTTCAGTAAAAACGTGAGCAGGCTTATTGGTTTACCATTGAGTTATACTATATAAGTGCAGTTTGGCTGATTCTATCACAAATAAGGAGGAGCGGATCAGAGAAAAACTGCCGCTAATCAGGGCATTTTAAATCTGATACAGCCTATAATTTTATACCTTAACACTTTGCATAAAAATAAATTGCGATCAACCCAATAAACAAACTTACTTTCACTGAGTTAATCTGAGTCAGCATTTGTTAATTGTCCCGGTCTTTGCTAATACGCTTTGTGCCTGATAGTCATCCCCGCCTTTTGCCATTTACTCCTCAGCCTTTTTTTATTTTTTTATTTTACTGAAATGAACATTTACGTTTCAAATTTAAGCTTCGGCGTAGAAAACGACGACTTAAAAGGATTTTTTGAAGAGTACGGTGAAGTTAGCTCTGCCAGAATTATTACCGACAAAGAAACAGGCCGCAGTCGTGGTTTTGGCTTTGTTGAAATGCCCGACAATGCTGCTGCTCAAAAAGCTATCAGCGAATTGAATGGCACTATGGTAGAAAGTCGTTCAATTAGTGTAACAGAAGCCCGTCCGAAAGAAGAGAAATCTGGTTTCGGAGGTGGTGGATATAGCGGTGGCGGCGGTGGAAACCGTGGCGGCGGCGGTGGTTACAGTGGTGGCGGTGGCGGAAACAAAAGGTGGTAATCCTCTTTTAAACGATACCGAAAGGCGCTCAGTAATGAGTGCCTTTTTTATTTTAGATAAATGCCTGGGTTATTTATTCATTTACATGCCTAACCCAGTGTAAGTCATTCATTGTTAATTGTTCATAAGTTTTGTAACTGCCAGATAGCTATATGCAACTGTCGTCCTATAATTAAGACATTGCAGCAAGCAAACGAAACGTAATTAAACACAAGTATTATTTCTGTAGGAACAGCTAAATCTATTTACCGTATTTGCTAATGGTCCATCATTACTATAACAGGTTGTTTTTTATTTCGCTTTGCGGTGAGGAGCAGCGGCATACTTAGTAGAAAAATTAAGCCTATGAGCAAGTAGGCATCCATATAACTGAGCATGCTGGATTGCTGTACCACGTTAGCATTTATCAGTTGGGCAGCTTTGAGTTCCGCTTCGGACTGGCTACTACCAGCGCTGAGCATGAACTGCTTATAAGTATCGTAGCGGTTTTGCAAAGCATCATTATACAAGTTAATATTAGACAGTAAATCGTTGCGATGTTGAGCCGTTTTATTCAGCAAAAAAGTATTGACTATAGCTATGCCAAAGGATCCGCCTAACTGCCGCATCATATTGTTGATGGCCGAACCTTGCGGGATGTCTTTAGCATCAAGACCAGACACTGCCAGCGCCGTAAGTGGCACCGTAAGAAAGGCAAGCCCTACACCACGCCAAATAAGCGGTATGGACATATCCCAGAAACCAGCCTCGCCATTGAGTCGGGACATTTGCTAGCTAAATAAAATAAAGAGCACAAAGCCACAAAAAATAATGGTAGTGGTAGAAATGCCCTTTTGTAGCAGCACAGCGGAGAGCATAAGGCCAGCAATAGCTATGAGTGCACCGGGCAGCAATAAAAGACCAGTTTCCGTAGGAGGAAAATGCAATAGCCGCTGCGCAAAAACCGGGGTAAGAAAAACAGATGTAAAAATACCTATACCTGTTACGAAAGTAAGAAAGGAAGCCAGCCGCAACGTCGGGCTTTTCAGCACCCGCAGGTTAACGACAGGGTGCTTGATGCGTAACTCCCATACAATAAATCCGGCCAAACCGAGTATGGCTGAAGCGGTTAATACGATAATGTACTTGGCATCAAACCAATCGTCAACTTCGCCTCTTTCTAGCACGGTTTGTAAGGAACCTACGCCAATACAAAGTAAGATAATTCCGGTCCAATCTACTTTAGTGACAGCCGTTTTAATGACAGGCTCCCGCAATAAGAAGTAGCAGGAAATACCAACTAAGATTCCGATGGGTAGATTAATGTAAAATATCCAGGGCCATGAATAATTCTCGGTGATGAAGCCGCCGAGTGTAGGACCAATGGTAGGGCCGGTAAATACGCCAATACCAAATAAAGCACTGGCCAGGCTTTGCTTTTCTTTCGGAAAAACCTCAAACACAATTGCCATAGAAACGGATAACAATGCTCCACCGCCCATGCACTGGAAAAAGCGAAATGCTACTAATTCCCAAATATTAGTGGCCTGCCCACACATAAAGGAGAAAAATGTGAAGGCTATAACGGACCCGATATAATACCTACGGCGACCAAGTAGTGTAGCCAGAAAACTAGTGATAGGAATGATGATAACATTGGCGATGGCATAAGAAGTAATAACCCAGGAAGTATCTTCCAGCGTAGCACCGAGGTTGCCGCTTATGTGGGATAGTGCAACATTTATAATAGACGTATCAATAAGCTCCATAATGGCAGCACCAATGACGGTAATAACTAAAAGGACATTTCGTAAACTCATAAATTATACCGATTGGTATATTTTGGTACAAAAAAATTAGCGCTTCAATTCGGATAGGATGATTGTCCGCATACGCTGAACGGATTCGTTGATGAAACTAAGGTCGCCGGTAGATTTGGAAAGCATGATGCCGCCCTCGAATAAGGAGATGAAAAGAGCGGCGTATGAAGCCGGATTAATACCTGCTTTTATCTCTGTTGAATCTATGCCTTGTTGTATGGTTACCTCCAGGTTTTTTTTCCAACTTAAGATGGCTGCATTTACTTTTTTCTTGAGTGCCGGGTGGTTATCATCGGCCTCAACAGCAGTATTTAAAATGGGGCAGCCACCACGACCAGCCAAGTCTTTAAAACAGTTTTGATAATAATCAGGTATCATGAGCAAACGCTTGATAGCGCTGGGTTCCGCGGCGGTGTTTAGCTGCATGAGGTTCCTTACAAACCGGGTGTTGAAATCGAAAGCAGCGAGGGCTATTTCATCTTTGTTTTTGAAATTTCCATACAGTGCACCCTTTGTTAAGCCAGTTGCTTCCGTAAGATCGGACATGGAAGTACCGGCATACCCTTTTTTATTGAAAAGGGGAGCCGTTTTTTCTATTATGAACGCCTTGGTATTTTCTGCTTTGGACAAAGGATGATTTGATTTCGTTTCGCAAAAATATACCGATTGGTATAAATAGAGGAATAAATTTTTTGATGGGAAAATGATGATGCTTTTGTTTTACTGCTTTGCATCAATTGTTCATTATTAGCTAGTTGTAGTAATCGACCGCTTCAGCAATCGTCAACAAATTAAAATTCAAAAAGATTCGTAGAAAAATTGTGTAGCCAAATAACTACACATATATTTGTAGCCAAATGGCTACATAATGAATTTAAGACGAGATGTGTTTCAAGCTATTGCAGACCCAACGAGAAGGGCAATCTTGCTATTGTTAGCTTCCCAAGCTATGACGGCAGGTGCTATTGCAGCCAATTTTGACACTGCAAGGCCAACGGTTTCAAAGCACTTGCAAATACTAACCGAATGTGAACTTCTAAAACAGGAACAGCAAGGAAGAGAAATCTATTATCATTTCAATCCGCAAAAAATGAAAGATATAGCCGACTTTATTGAACCATTCCGGCAACTGTGGGATGATCGGTTTAATAAACTAGAAACCGTAATGAAAAACTATAAAGCCAATAAATAAGACATGGAACAAAAAACAAAAATTGATGCTGAAGACGGCAGGCAGGATTTAGTAATAACAAGAACATTTGACCTGCCTTTGGAATTACTTTTTGAAGCATATACTGAACCCGAACTTGTAGCGCAATGGATGGGGACAAAAGTGGTGAAACTTGAAAATAAAAATCATGGTAGTTACCAGTTCGAAACTTCCTATAATGGCAATGTAGTTTTCAAAGCAAATGGAACTATTCACTCGTATATACCAAATCAAAAAATTGTAAGAACTTTTGAAATGGAAAACATGCCAATGGGTGTACAACTTGAGTTTTTAGAATTTGAAAAACTCACAGAAGATACCAGCAAATTGACAATACAAATTATTTACAAATCGGAAAAGCACAGAGCCGAACAACTGAAACTGCCATTTGCAAATGGTTTAAATATGGCTCATAACAGGCTACAAGAAATAGTAGGCAGTTTAAAATAAAACGAAATGAATAAACGGAATAAAAT
>CAXTDG010000210.1:0-7790 GCA_964242675.1 uncultured Chitinophagaceae bacterium | reverse complement strand
AGCCCCAATATTACTAGCCTGCAGCCAGAAAATAGTCTGCTAGGTAGGGCCGAATACATTATTAATGCAGGAAAAGGATTTGTAACCGGCGGAGCGTTGTACGAGTTGGGGGCAGGGCAGGAGCAGCGGCGGGATTTTACCTACCTGGAAGTGCCTGCCGGTAGAGGCGAATTCACCTGGAACGATTATAACAGCGATGGCATCCAGCAGTTGAATGAATTTGAAATAGCGCTGTACCAGGATCAGGCAAAATTCATACGCATTTTTACGCCTACCAACCAGTTTGTAAAAGCGGCTTACAATACATTCAACTACAACATTACCTTATCGCCACGGGCCTTGTTTAAAAGTGGTGCTACATTGAAAGGCTGGCGCAATCTTGCGAATAGAATGTTGCTGCAAAGCAGCCTGCAAACCAGTCGCAAAGCTATTAGTAACAAAGCTTTTCAGTTCAATCCGTTTACCGGCTCGGTCAGCGATACCAACCTTATTTCCCTCAATACTACCATTGCCAACGTCTTCTCCTTCAACCGTAGCAGCACCCGTTGGGGCTTTGATCTAAGCCAGAATTTTAATACCAATAAATCCATCCTGACGTATGGTTTTGAAACCCGGACCAACAAAGACTGGAATGGCCGGGTACGCTGGAACCTAAACCGCCGCATAACGCTGGAACTCATTCAACGCCTGAACCGGCAACAATTGGCGGTGCCCAATCCCAAGTTCGACAACCGCAATTACCTGATTAAAATTTATGCTGCCGAGCCACGAATCACCTATACACGGGGTTCCACCTTTCGGTTGGCAGGCAGCTTCCGTACTGATTTTAAGCAGGGACTTAGCAGTGCTGGTAGCGAGCCCGCTACTGTTCAGTCGCTGAACGCAGAGATGAAATACAACCTGCTGCAAAGTGCATCACTGAATGGAAAACTGACACTGAGCAATATCAAATACGAAGGCGCTACCAACAGTACCGTAGCCTTCATCATTTTAGATGGCCTGCAACCCGGCAAAAACGTGTTGTGGAATGCTGATTTCACCAAGCGGCTGGCCAATAGCCTGGAGCTGAACTTTCAATACGAAGGCCGCCGACCCGGCACCGGCCGTACAGTGCATATTGGCCGGGCATCATTACGAGCTATTTTTTAAAACAGAGAATAGGAACTTTCTTAAATATCGTAGCCTAATTGCCTGAAAATAGGTTTCCAAAAAGGAATACATAGATCCCAGGCATGGCAGCCAAAAGGTAGGATCTGCTTGTTTAGCTGCATGGCGTATTCAGGAAGGTTTTCAATGGAAAAGTGCAGGGCTTTTTTGTAAGAAGGTATCCGTAATCGTCGGTGCTTACGATTTACTTCCATTGCCCAAAATGCATCTTCATTAAAATGATGATTGTGGCTGTTGGCTAAGTAATAGTTGATTAAGGTTTGTTCCTGTTGGGCCAGCTTGTAAAATTTCTCTACCCGCCGCAGCGAAAACCCGCCATTGCCAACCGCATTATAAAACTGTCGCCTGGTAGGCACATTAGACCCGGCAATTTTTTTGTCCAGTTTGTAGTGCCACATTTTTCTGATAGTAAGTTTTACATGCCTGTACAGTGTTTTGTATTCCTCCAGCCAGGGTGCACCTATGTAATCGTAGCTACTGTTGCACCAATACTGCAAGTCATCTTTAAAAACAAAAGCATCCAACTGGTAAATGAGTATAAAATCGTACTTCAGAAATCGCTCATAAAAATGGGGTGTCAGCATCAACTGGTTGTACCCTTTGATGTTTGCGAAATAGGCATCTTCAAAATTTTCAATTCCAAAGTTTTCGTTGTAAACGGTGTATTCATCGATATTCAGGGAATACGGTTTTGCCAGGATGATATTGTAGTTGCACAACACTTTACAACACTGCTGCAGTGAAATTTTTTCGTAAGCAGAAAGCTGCTTTTTATACACCGGAATAACGACCGCAACTGTTTTCATCTATTGAAAATGGAACGGCTGCAAAGTAAACCATTGCTGTAAATGCACTTTGCCATCTTCGGATTAAAGTGGTGCTGGTTTTCCGGTATTTATTTTCAAAAGCGTTTTAGCAATGTGCTTTTCTTAGTAGCTCATTTATTATCCTGCAAACGAATCCTGCAACACAATATTTGTAGGGTTGGTGGGCAGTACTACCATGGGGCGGTAGCTACCCTTCCTCTTTCGGCCTGCATACAAGCCAGGGTTGTGCGTTTGGTTAGCAAGAATATCGTTCAGGTCAATCTTTGTCATTAACGCTGGCGACAGGTACAAGGATTCGTAGGTAATGGCGGTACGGCGCAAAAGCGTAGCTTGTGAGGAGCGGCCAGCATTCATTTCTATATGAGTAAGATTCAACTGAGGCGGTAGTGGTTGTCCGAATGTTTTATGGCAGGTGCGTCCATCATAGCTTAGGATAAAAGGAACAGACCGATCATTAAGGCTGGTGAGGGCACAAACAAATTCAGGATAATCAACTTTGCCTGCATAGTTGAAACCGCCGGTAATGCCTGTTCCCTGGTAGGGTGGATCTAAATAAATTAAATCGTCAGCCGTAGCCAATGGCAATATTTGTTGGTAATCGTAGGCATAGCAGCGGGTTTTGCCTTTTAGTAATCTCGAAATATGCCGTACATCCTGCTGCATTAGTTGAGGATTTCTGCCGGGGAACCTTTTATCTACACTTTGGTTGAAATGCCCCTGGACGTTATAACGAACGGCCGATTTGATACATTTTGCCAATAGAAAAAGTAAATCATCAGGTAGTTGTACAGCATTAAAACGCTTCCGTATCCAGTAGTAATATTTTTCGGGATTATCTGTTTGCCGGTACCAGGTATCGCTATATGCCTGTACAATTGATTCAGGATTGCTGATAATCATTTCCAGCAAATGCACCAGTGGTTTATTGATGTCGTTGAGGATAAATTGATTGGCCCTGGTGTAATGAGCGGCAGCAATGCTAATAGCAGCAGAACCAGCAAATGGCTCAATCAACCTATTGAAATGAGCAGGGAAAAAACGTAAAATATAATGAGCAAGGTTTCGCTTACTGCCCTGGTAAGGAATGGTATGAGGTGATCGCATTAAATCTGGTCTATCGAAAAGTATTTTTTAAATTGACTTTCCACAGATCAGATTACCGTTTAGATACGATGGTGCAACAATCATTGTTTTTAGGTGAATTAAAAAAAATACTTGAACTAAAAAAAAGCATGAAGCAGATGATTCTTTTAAAAGACGTTGTTTATAGTAAACAATTGGCATCATTTTTAAAAGTATAGCACCAAACCTCACAATTATGAATAGTTTCTTCAAAACATTATTAGCTGGCTATGCAGGGTATAAATGGGGCGGCGGTTGTCTAGGCGGCGTAGTCGTTTTTATAATTGTGTATTATCTTTTGGGCCACTTCAATGGTTGTAACTAAAAAACAGCATTCAACTTTTTCAATAATAGAAGGGGCAGGCATATAGCTATGGATTGCCTTATTGCAGAGGGAAACGACATAATCGTTTCCCTTTTGTATGCACAACAAAGCCGCTTTCATAGAAAGCGGCTTTGTAATAAAAGTTAGTGTCTAAATCACCATTATGGGAAAATACCCAACTCGTAGTAGCTTGTTCCTATTTTATTAATAGCTACCACAAAAGCTGCAGTACGCATATTTTCTATTTCGGGATTGGCCTTCCAGGTTTCCATTATTTCACGGGTGGCGGTTATCATGGTTTCTTCCAGTCCGCTACGTACCAGGTCTACCTCATCGGCACCATGTACAATAAAGTTGCGTTCCTGTGGAGTCACTTCTTTACCAGTCAGGCCTTCAATCTGGTTCAGGATGTGCTGGTTCATGTTTTCGTTGAAGCGTTTTTCCATACGGCCGTAGCGTACATGGCTCAGGTTTTTCAACCACTCGAAGTATGATACGGTTACACCACCTGCATTCAGGTACATGTCGGGGATTACCAGCACCCCTTTTTTAGTCAGAATTTCATCGGCCTCCGGTGTTAGCGGGCCATTAGCTGCTTCTGCCACAATACGGGCTTTCACATTGGCTGCATTAGTTTTATTCACCACATTTTCCAAAGCAGCCGGTATCAGAATATCACAATCCAGTTCCAGAGCATCACCCGATTTTGTAAGGTTGCTGCTACCCTTAAAATTAAGGATAGAGCCAGTGCTGCGGCGGTGAGCAAATACCTCATCTATATCCAACCCATCTTCGCTATAAATAGCGCCTTCGTATTCGGCAATCGCTATCACTTTAGCACCTGCCTGCTGAAAGTACAGGGCACTGTGGTAGCCTACATTTCCCAATCCTTGTACTACCACCCGTTTGCCCTCTACACCCAGCGACAGACCTAGCTTTTCCATCTGGTCGGGCATGTTGCACACTTCTTTTACGCCAAAAAATACGCCCAGGCCAGTTGCTTCTTTACGGCCTCGTACGCCCCCTTGAGATACAGGTTTACCCGTTACACATCCGGCACTATCAATTTCACCTGGTTTGAGCGATTGATAAGTATCTACGATCCATGCCATTTCCCGTTCGCCGGTGCCGTAGTCGGGGGCAGGTACATCGGTACCAGGACCAATGAAGTTTTTCTTTACCAGTTCCGAAGTGTAGCGACGGGTTATTTTTTCCAGTTCGTATACACTATAGTTGCGGGGGTTGATGCGGATGCCACCTTTACCACCACCAAACGGCACATTTACAATGGCACATTTGTAGGTCATCAGGGCAGCCAGCGCCATTACCTCATCCTGGTTTACTTCGTCGCTAAAGCGAATGCCGCCTTTACACGGCGTTTTGTGGTGACTGTGTTGTACCCGGTACGCCTCAATAACCTCAATAACCCCACTATCTTTTTTAATGGGGAAACGCATCTGAAAAACGGCGTTACATTGTTTAATCTGCTCCAAAATTCCCGGATCCCAGGAAGTGAATTTGGAGGCTTTGTCAAAACTTTTTTCTACGCTTTCGAAGAAGCTGTAATTACTGATAGAAGACATAGTGCATGAAATTTTTAAAATGAAGCAATCGTTTCGAATCATCACTGCATGATGATTAGCGAATTTGGATTTGTGGTTTATAAATAAGGCCAGCATAAAATGCCAGCCAATTATTGCTATTCTTTTTCCAGCTTACTTATTTTTCGGTCGAGGCGAATGAGGTAGAAAAATAAGCCCAATAAAATGATGGTAAGTACCGCTACTACTACATAAATTTTTCCGTTGCTACGCATAGTAGTTGCCATATCCACTGCATGCGGTTGCGTACTATCTGCCTGTGCTAGCAGTACCGCTGGTAATACAAAAAGCATCGCCAACAAAGAGGCTATTCTGCCCGACTTGATAATTACAAGTTGCTTTAGCCTGACCACTGCTGACTGTTGACTGCCAACTAATTTATTTTTCATCCAGTATCGTTTTATCGGCTAGTTTTTGCAGCCGGATATATAAGGTAGTAATCCAAACGCCCAGCAGTGTCCAGCCCAATACGGCAGGCCAGAAAATGATACGCATCAGCGGATCAATATCTTTTTGGCTCATAGCAGGGTTGCCCTCGCCACCAGGGTGCAGGCTATCGTACATACGGGGAATAATAAATAAGGTTGGGAAAAGCATGGCGCAGGCAAAAATGTTGTACACCGCACTTACCCTGGCCCGCTTATCAATATCCGGAATAGAGCCCCGTAGAATAAAGTAAGCTGCATAAATAAGTAGCGCAATGGCTGCCAGAATCTGCTTGATGTCGTTGCTCCAGGGTGCACCCCAGGTGTAAGTGGCCCAAACCGAACCGGTGGTAATGCCCAACACGCCTAGCAGCATACCAGTAGCCGCATAGCGATGGCTGTAAATATCATCCTGCAGGCGGTTGCTACGCAGGTATTTTACCGCATAAAAAACAGAAACGAAAAACAGGATCATCATTCCAAACCACATGGGTACATGGAAGTATAAGTTGCGAATACTTTCGTTGACAATAGGTTTGGCCGGAACTGGCCCTAGAAAGCCAGCTATGACGGCATATAAGAGACAAACAATGCTAAGTATTTTCCACCAGGAGCGTTTCATACCTTTAAGAACAGGAAGGCTACCTGCTTTTTTTGTGGGCGCAAAAATAGGGTGTTTACGCTGCTGCTACATGGTTATAAAAAAGCCAAAGCCTGCAATCCTCAATAGCATTATCGCTTATACAGTTGGCCGGATTGTCAGGAAGCTCTAAATGGTTGTACTACATTCACTCTAAATCTTTAAAAATGAAGTTGCCCGCTAGCGAAGGGATTGAACTGGAATTACTAAACAAGCACCATGCAGCGCCGCTGTTGCAATTGCGTAATAGTAATTATGAGCACCTGGTACAATGGCTTTCCTGGGTGGATAATATGCAAACGGTAGAAGACTTTGAAAACTACACTCAACGCTGCCGCCAGCGCTACGATGAAAAGCTGGAAGTACCACTGGCCATTGTGGTGAATGGTGAAGTAGCAGGCAGGATTGGCCTCAATCATTTTGACATTAATAATGCTGCGGCTATTGGGTATTGGCTAGGTAAAGGTTTTGAGGGCAAAGGCATTATAACCAAAGCCTGCCAGGCCATTATTGGCTACGGTTTTACCCAAAGAAATTTAAACCGGATAGAAATAAAATGTGCCACCGGAAATGTGCGTAGCCAGGCAGTGGCTGAGCGTTTAGGATTTACCAAAGAAGGATTACTTCGACAGGCCGAATTACTAAAAACGGGTTATGTCGATTTATATATCTACTCACTATTAAAGCAGGAGTGGAAGGCTGATAGTAAGAATGAACAATAAAGGAAAGGATAACAAACCTGATAATAAGCTTTTACTTAAGGTAACAGCATTGGCCCCAGCAACTTTATCCATATTATAAACCCACCTAAACCTCCCGCCAATCCGGCCATTATAAATATGGATCTGTAATTTGAGGGAACAATTTTGAAAACTACAAAAATAGAAAAGACTAACCCAATGAGTGCGGTGATGGTATTTAGTAGCCAGCCGGGCCAGTTGAAATAAATGGACAGCTTCGTTTCATCGCTTTGCAGTGATGGCACTGCTTTCAAAAAAGACAATCTTGCACCCGCAAAAAAATTAAAAACCTGCCTTTCCCAAAACAGACTTAGAAAAATGGGTAGCCACTCCCAAAAGGAAAGCGGGTTAACCGAAGTGTATCTATTTCTATAAATGAAAATAAGGAGCAATCCCAGGGAGCCGGTTAGCATAGTTTGTAAAGGCCCGGCAAGCGTTATCCAAAAAGAATCTGTTCTATTCTTATGTTCCAGCAATTGCACTTTTTCCTGTTCAGGATAGGGCTGATGCTGTATTATCTGATCACCATATTTAGCATAGGCAGTTTGTAATATGCTGTCTGTTTCAGCATCATCCCAGTTTGTAAAGGCATAGCTAATAGTAGAATGATAACCCCATGCCCTTGCCGCTATGTAGTGACCACATTCGTGTAGAAGCGTACCGGCAATTGCTGTAAAAGCAAATGCAATAGTGAGTGCCCAAAATAGCTTTCGACGAAAGATGGGTTTCATTCCTTACCGCTTTGCTATAAGATTGCAAAACGCAGGGAGAAACGATAACCTGATGGAGAATTGGCCCCATCTGAGCGATTGAGGCCGTGTTTTAATACTGGATTAAAATAATTCGAACCGGTTTTTTGGCCGACGGGCTTCCTGCCATTTAAAGCCCCGGAGTTCTAATTCACCAGGCGGTACTTGCCGGATGGGGTAAGTGGTGCCTTTCA
>CAXTDG010000209.1:0-7818 GCA_964242675.1 uncultured Chitinophagaceae bacterium | reverse complement strand
CAACTAGCAGTTTATTTATTGATTTCATATACAAGTATTATTTAGTTAGATACTGATTTTTAATACCCAGGGTTTTGTGTAAGTCTGCCACCACTCAAATCACGTTGCGCCTGCGGAATAGGGAATAATTCGTTTTTCCCATCTACAAAAGCTTTCCCATTTGCCCGCAATACTGCACCGGCACGGCCCTGACGAACCAGGTCGAAGAAACGATCCTGCTCCATAGCTAATTCCACCCGGCGCTCTTTCCAAATATTGGCAATAGTACCAGTACTAGCTGCTAAACCAGCTCTTGCTCGTACCAGGTTGAGGCCAGTAGTAGCTGTAGCTGTATTTCCCAGATTGGCTGCAGCTTCCGCATTCATCAGCAGTACTTCTGCATATCGCATCAGGCGAATGTTCTTAGGCTTGGTATCTTTATTACCACTAGCCTGTGCACTTTCTGCAGTTGGGCTGTGGTATACTTTATAATTGTACCGGTCATTTTCTACCGAATCTTTTGTAGGGATACGGAAGCCATCCCACAGTACAGTGCCTACATTAGCACCACCTGTCGGTTGAATAAAGATGATAGTACCAGCACGGCGGGTATCGCCAGCTTCATACGCTGCTGCTAAATCAGCCGTAGGAGTATTGAAACCAAATCCAAGGTCGTTCCATCCACCTCTTGACCTTGCGCCTTGCCCATTACTATATAAAGGACTTACACCGTTCTCATTAGCAGTTACACCTGTTTGTACCTCAAAAATGGATTCCGCATTATTATTACCGCCGGGTACAGCACCACCAGCAGCCCGCTCCCGAAAAATAGTAGCGTAGTCTGTAACTAATGCATACTGGCCCGATGTAATGATACTGTTGGTAAGGGTAAGTACCTGTTGCCAGTTTTTCTGATACATATACACTTTTGCTAAAAAGGCCATAGCGGCTCCTTTATTAGCCCTCCCTACCTGTGTGGCTGCATCGTTCTTCAATGGCAAATTATTAACAGCATATTGAAGATCAGATATAATGAAGCTATAAATATCAGCAACTGATGCCCGTGTGTTTAATTCTGTAGAACTGCCTTCGCTGCCCTGATATACTCTATCCAGTTTAGGAACGCCACCAAATAAACGTACCAAATTAAAATAGTACATGCCTCTCAAAAACCGGGTTTCACCTAACAGTCGATTTCTGGTAGCCGTATCAATAGCACTTCTATTAAGTACATCAATAGTTTTAGTAGCTGATACTATACCCGAAAAATGACCATTCCACAAGTTGTTGAATATGGAATTATTGGCATTAGCTGTAAAATTATCAATATCGCCAAGGCCACCTACACCAAAGTCTGTAGGAGAACTTCCTTTGTCGCCATCATCGCTAGCCACATCTGCAGTTATTGCCCATTCAAAACCTACAGTAGTGTTTCCAAAACCGCCCAGATACAATGTATTATACACCCCGCCCACTAGCAATGAAGCTGCACTCGGATCACTTAATGCCAGCACTTCTGTAACCCGTGCCTGGGGTGCAACTTCTAGAAAACCTTTGCTACAACCTCCAGCCAACGTAAGGAAGAGTAGTGCAGCAGGTATAAATTTTACTTGTTTATGTTTCATAAATAATGTACTGTTTTAAGATTAAAAACCCAGGTTAACACCTACGGCAAAAGTTCTGGTTGTTGGGTAAATGTTCGATTCGATACCAGCTGCCAAAGTGCTACCATTATTAATTTCAGGAGAAAAACCGCTGTAGCCAGTAAATGTTACTAGGTTTTGAGCAGAAGCATATACCCGAAGGTTTTGCAGCTTCAAACGAGATAGTCCACCTTTAGCCAAGGTGTAACCAATAGTTAAGTTATTAATACGAAAGAAATCACCTTTTTCCAGGAAATAAGTTGAGTTAGGTAAGACAGATGTATTAGCCCTGGGAATAGTTGTACTTGGATTGTTTGGTGTCCAACGTCCATTTGCCACCTTGGTTTCTATGTTGTCTCTAAAATCTCCACGGGCAGCTTTTTTACCATTGTAAATTTTGCCACCAGCTGTACCATAGCCACCAACTGAAAGATCAATCATTTTGTAGGTAACGCCACCATTTACTCCAAAGGTGATTTTAGGTTGATAAGAACCTTGAAACACTCTGTCTTTTTCATCTATTACTTTATCTCCATTGGCATCTCTATACCTCAGATCGCCTGCTCTGGCGTTTGGCTGTGCTGATCCGGACGCTTCGGCAGCTGATTGAAAAATGCCTTGTACTTCCAATAAGTAAAAGCTACCAATGGGTTGCCCATTATCTGATAAAGTAGTAAAACCCTGACCGCTTACATTACCATCAGCTATTGCGGTACCGCCATTCAGATTCTCGATCCGGTTTTGATTATAGGCAATGTTGCCACTGATATTATATTTCCAATTCCGGTTGATGTTGTCGGCCCAATTCAAGCCTAATTCAACGCCTTTGTTTCTAAAAGTAGCAGCATTCGTAACGTACTGATTGTCCGGATCGCCCAGTGTAGCAATTACGTTTACAATTACTAAAGCATCTTTTACACGGCGGTTGTATATATCTATCGTACCTGACAAACGATTACTAAGAGTTGCGAAGTCAAGCCCAATATTGGTTTCAGTAGTCACTTCCCATTTCAAATTTGGATCTGCCAGCTGCTCTAGTCTGAAGTTGAGAACCTGACCAGATGGAGTGCCAAAGAAATAAGGAAGATTAGTAGTAGCTAAAGGAGTAAACAAACTGCTGGCAATCTGATCATTTCCTACTTTACCAAAGCTGGCTCTCAGTTTTAGGGTATTAAAGATTTTCTCATCGTTCATAAAACTTTCGCTGCTAATTACCCAACCTGCACCTACTGATGGGAAGAAACCCCAGCGGTTGTAAGAAGGAAGACGGGAAGTACCATCATAGCGGCCAGTGGCTGTCAAAAAATATTTATCGCTAAAGTTGTAGTTCAACCGGGCCAGGTAAGAGTTACGGGTTGATTTGTCCCCATCATTGTAATTGGTCTGATTTGTTGTAAGACCTGAATTAAGATACCACTGGCTGGGATCGTCAAATGTTGTTTGACGGCTACCACCTAAAGTAGTATTACGGATATCTTCAGAAGTAGTACCTACCAGGAAATTGAAATTGTGATCACCTACTTTCTTAACAATGGTTGCTGTATTATCCCATATCCAGCGATTACCTGCACTTTGCCCTACCGTTATGCTACTAATATTACGAACTTGGTTGCTACCTGCTGTTAGGAAAACGTTGTTCGGACCAGCGTTAGCGTATTTATAAGCAAATGACCGGGTATCAAAATTGTTTTTATCTACACCAAAACTGGTACGTAGAGTAAGCCAGGAAATTGGTTTGTATTCTCCAATAATAGTTCCCTGAAAGCGATCGCCCCGGCCGGTATTATTGTTTTTATCCTGATCGAGTAGCGGATTACCTACGTTATTAGAAAGAGAAGTATTTCCATATTTTCCATCTCTCATAGCTGGTACATACGGTGCTGCTCTATACGCTACGTTGAAGGCACCTAAATCTACAAAACGAGTATCGGTACGGCTGTAAGATAAAATAGTAGATACCTTAAAGTTGTTAGAGATCTTGTAATCGTTATTGCTTCTGATGGTAAATCGATTAAAACGATTTGTTCTGATAATTCCCTCGTCAGTTAGTAGTCCAGCACTTAGGAAATAATTAATCTTATCCCCACCGCCCGAAACGGAAACATTGTGGTTTTGAAACAGCCCTTTTTTTAAAATTTCATCATACCAATCAGTATTAGCCCCTGCATTTAGCGTAGCTTGGTTAATAAGTGTATCTAAAGTACCATAGTAAATATTGGCTTCGTTCAAATAACCTGCATACTGCCGGGCTCCTGCCATATCAACCAAGTGGGAAGCTTCTTTAACACCTACTGTTCCATCATAATTAATAAGCATTTTACCGGTACGGCCTCTTTTGGTTGTCAACAGAATTACGCCATTGGCAGCCCGCATACCATATATAGCCGTTGCAGAAGCATCTTTCAAAATTTCCATACTCACTATATCAGCACTATTGATGTTTCTGATATCATCATTTATAACGCCATCCACTACGTATAAAGGGTTAGCTCCGGCCAGCATAGTTCCTGTGCCCCGAATACGGATAACAGGCAAAGCATTTGGATCACCACTCGTAATAACCTGTACTCCGGCTACTTTGCCTTGTACTGCCTGTGTGGCGGTTAATACCGGTTGCTTGGCCAGTTCTGCACCCGATACAGAAGCAACTGAACCAGTAAGATCTCTTTTACGAAGCGTACCATACCCTACTACCACTACTTGGTCGAGGGATTGTGTAGCAGCTCCATATAGAGAGGTATTTACCTCATTTCTGCCGTTTAGAGTTACTTCCACTGTTGAGTAGCCAATAGCTGTTATTACTAATGTGCCATTTGCCGGTGCCATAATACTGTAACCACCACCCGCATCTGTAGCTACTCCATTCCTGGTACCTTTCACTGTAACAGAAGCACCATTAACCGGAGCGCCTACAGAATCCGTCACCTTACCAGTAATACGTACATCCTGCGCTATAGCACTAAGACCGCAACACAGCAATAACAATGTTAACAGCCGGGTAAATAGTTTTTGTGATCTCGGCCTTGTACAGACCTTGTTCTTGGGTTCACTTTTTTTCATTTATTACTTGTTTTATTATTAAAGGCGATTAAAGGAAGAGGAAGAGTTTAGATGGCAAATGCCTTATTTTTAAGTACGAAAAAGCCTATGACTGCGAACACCAGATATGCTTATCTGAAATTGGTTATCAGCATTCAAATTCAATACAAAATCCTTCATGTAAATGGATGGCACATACTTGTATATGAGGGAGTTTACTGCGGAATAAAATAATTCTTTCCGTAAACGGAAATATAGCTGATAGCAGCTTTGGGCAATCAGTAGTAGCATAGCAATCGTAAAACAGCAGTTAACAATCTTTTCACTGCTTAATAATGTAAAACTAACACGTTAGGTTCGATGGAAAGAAACTTTTTTTAACGTTGTTTAGCATAGGTATTACAGAACAGGATGGTAAACATTCAAGTATCCTAGTAATATCAATATTATAAGTTTTTACAGAAAATCTGCAAATCTTAAACCTAAAATGTTTGACTATGCTCCCCCCAAAAAGCGTAAAATTAGCTATATCAAAATCAACTATTACTATGTATTACTCATACCGCAAGGCAGTAATAGGATCGAGCCGTGCAGCCTTGCGAGCCGGGTAATAACCAGCACCCAACCCTGTAATAAAGCAAATAATTACCCCTAAAATAACCCACAGCCAGGGTACAATAAAGCCGGTTTTGAGCAGCAGGCTAAACAGATTCCCAACTAGTACTCCCAGGAAAATACCGATGACTGCCCCCATAAGGCTAATGATAACAGATTCATACAAAAACTGCTGCCGTACCGTTTTGCGGGTTCCGCCTAAGGCTTTGATAAGGCCTACTTCCTTGGTACGTTCGGTAACGGCTACCAGCATAATATTCATGAGGCCAATGGCAGCACCTACCAAGGTAATTAGCCCAATAGCACCTGCCGAACCGCTAATGCCTTTTAAAAAACCAATGAAGGTTTCGGCCAGGGCATCACTTTTATCTACATAAAAGTTATTGTCGTCTTCTACGTCCAGCTTGCGGATGGGGCGAAAGGCACCAGTGGCTTCACCAATGGCATCGTCCATCATTTTGTAGTCGCCCACCATTACGCCTATACTAAAAGAAGTGGCTGCCGTAGGCAATTGGCGCACCTTATTGTATGTGGTAATAACCAGGTTATCGAGATTCAAAAAAGCACTGGCCCCTTTTTCCTTCAGCGTACCAACCACGTTGTAGGGCAAGCCGCCAACCGTAATGATTTTACCCAAGGCTGCTATAGCATTTCCATTAAACAACTTGGTAACCAACGATTGCCCAATGATGCAAACATTGCGGCCCGCTTCCACTTCCATGGTGCTGAAATTGCGACCGCTCTCTAAAGTATATCCATTTAGTGCCAGGTAGTTTTCGTCGCCGCCTTGTACCACCACATTAGGATTGGTGGTGATGTTGGTGGTATTGGTGATATATGAAACCGTTTCAGCCATATTGCCTCTTACAGATATACTTACTGTGCCTGGATACAGAAAACGATCTTTAAAAGTCTTTGCTTCCAGATAAGTAATCACCCGGCCTTCGTTGCTTTTCCGCTGTTTCAGATTGCTGCGGGTAGTCTTGGTTACGTTGCGGCCACGTCCGCCACCTACCCGAAACTGCCGCTCCTGGAAACGGATGCTGAAAGCATTTGCCCCCATGGTACTAAAGCTTTCCCGCAGGCTTTGGTTCATGGCTTCTATAGCGGTAATGATGCCCATAAGCGCCATAATACCAATGGCAATAATAGCTACGGTAAGCCCGGTGCGAAGTTTATTGCCCCGAATGGTTTGCCAGGCAAGTGCTAAAGTGTCGGTGAAACGCATGGCACAAATTTGCAACTAATAGCTAACAACAGTTGCTAACCATAAAAAAAGCCTGTCTAAAAACAGGCTTTGAAAAATGTTTACAAATAATCTAACGGATGGCGGTGATAGCAGTACCGCCGCCTTTGGAAGTAGTTTTAATAACCCCTACACCGGGAGCGAACCACTCAGTATTATCAGAATTCACGTTGATAGGAATCATCATAGTTTTAATAGTCATTTTCATGTGGCTGGTAATTTTGAAGCAATCCCAGGTACCAGCTGTGGTGGTAACGCTTTCTTTGCCTTCTACTTTGCGATTGGTAACGTCCATATTAATGTTCGATTTCATGCCACCATTCATGTCTATGTCTAATTGCATGTGGCCATCGGGCAGGGCATCGCCAGCAGCCATCTTAACGGGGTAATCTATAAAAAAGCTTTGAGCACTGGCAGCTACTTTCATGTGTTTAGCTTGCTCACCAGGCATGCTCATTTTCAAATCCATTTGCAGGGCACCGCCTGTGCATTGTACTTTGTTTTGCGCTGTAGATAGGCTCTTCCCTTTTTTATCAAACATTTCCGTGTTGATGGTGGCGGTAGCCGATTTTCCATTGCCTTTATAATCGCTTACGGTGTACACCTGCTTGCCACTCTCCTCTCCTTTTTTATTGTAAACAGTCATTTCAATCGTTTTGCCATTTTGCAAAAAAAGGTAGTTTTTACAATCCTGTGCGGTAAGGGTAAGGCTGCATAAAAAAGCAAAGGATAACGCCAATAATTTCATAGGAAATGATTTTAAGGGCGGAAAATAGCGTGGGTGCTATTTGTTGGGTGCGGCTAATGAGTATGCAGGGCGGTTGATGCAGAATTTACCGCTACTTCCTAATAAATAGAAGGGAAATTAAGATGCTACAATTAATGTAGAAACAATACTTAGCATAAGTACAAATCGTGGTGCTGAAATCATTTTTTTATGAATAGTTCTATGGCTTTACCTGATGCAAAATTTATTATTGTGTACAATTCACCATCATCAATAGTATAAACCAATGGTGTTGCTAGCAGGCTGATTTTGGATATTGTATTTAGACTATCAATTCTAAATCGATTGTGCTGCACATACAACAATACTTGTCCGGTGTTTGCTTTCCATTCGCCTGTCATTTCATTTCCACAAGTAATGTATTTGAAAGATGAATCAGTATTCAGGAAAAGTTCAGAACCCACTATACTGGTTTTTGCACCCGTTTTATAAAACTTCCTCCATTCAAAGAAGGAGGGTGGTTGAATAACATAAGTACCTGCCAGTGGCAGAGGTGGCGTGTTGCAACT
>CAXTDG010000208.1:0-7834 GCA_964242675.1 uncultured Chitinophagaceae bacterium | reverse complement strand
AATCGGCTGAAACAGCAGGCAGCATTAAATTGCAGGCGGCCAGCAAAGGATTGAAAGGGGCCGAGATAAAAATCAACAGTAAGTAAAAAATAAACTTTCATACAACCACATCAGGTATGATTAGAACATTTTGCTTTCCTATTTTATTGATTGGCATTTCAGTTAATTCATTTTCACAGGGTCAAACGCAGGATTTTAAGATTGCAATGCCGGAACAAAAAGTAGAAAACAGCCTTTATAACAAGATTAGTTATCTGGATTCGAGATACGATATAACTAATATGGGCATCATACAACTCGGTGCTTTCAACAGGAAAGTGAAAGTTGTTCCTGAGGTAGCCTTTGAAGAACAGTTATATCATATACTAAAGGCTCTTACAGATGAAAAGGCAAAAGAAGGTGAACTGCTTTTCCAGTTGCGACAATTCAATTTTGCTGAGATAACTGGTGCAATGAGCGAAAAAGGGTACTGCTATCTGAGGGCTAATTTGTATGAAAGGGCTAATGATTCTTACAAAAAGATAGACGCTATTGACACCGTAATACTTGTAAAATCTCTTGATGTTACAAAAAAAATGATGAAGAAAGGCAGTGAGCTAATCACCGACTTCATCGCATCAAACCTTACTAAAACCGGTAACGATACAATCAGTTATAGCTTAGCCGATGTTCAGAACATAGACAACATGGAAAAGCGTAGCCTTAAGCTATACACAACAGCCACCTTTAGTAACGGGTTGTACACTACTTATGAATCTTTTAGAGACCAACTACCAGACAAGCAGCCTGCAGAAGTGGAAGAAAAGAACGGAACTATTGCCAATGTAAAGGTGGTTAATGAAAAAGGCAAATTTGAAAAAGTAAGTCCTAAAGATATTTATGCAATAGTGCACAATGGAAACCCATTTATTGCAACGGATTATGGTTATTACCCTTTACAGAAAACGGATGATAAATTCCTGTTTACAGGTAAAGCGAAAACAACTGCCAGTGCAGGCGACGTAATTGCTGCAAGCTTCTTCTTTGGAATTATAGGCGGGCTTATCGCATCCAATGCTGAATCGAAATTTGAGATGATGATAGATCATACTAACGGAGGATTTGTAAGGTTGAGGGAAGTGAAGGGGAATTAACTTCCTCAGAAAAAAGTATTTGTTTTAATATCTAACCTATTGCCATCCTGTTCCTCACAAAAAGCATTTACGGGAAAACAAAATTGGTAAAAGCCGACAATAACTGAGTAACAAACTCAACCATTGTCGGCTTTTTCATGCCCTTTACTCAATAACAATATTAATTTGACGCCTTGTATTGCATTTGCCAATAATGGATATTAGCTTTATGGCTGCTGATGAAAGCGCCATTGAAAAAACGGATTACATAGATTTTACATTGCAAGGTGTCGGGTCTACAATACATTTCATTCTATGCTTGACGAGGTACTCATTGTATTGAAAAATAAATTAAATAGTTATTTCAAGCTAATTACCTCTTCCTCGGAAGACAAGGTGATTTTTCCGGATGGTAGCAAAGCAGATGCTACGTCTTTTACGCTCAACCACGTTACGCTAGCACTCATCAATATTGAGGAAGAAAAAATGATCCGGCAGGCCAATCGGTTTGAAGGAGTTATTAAGAATGGAATTAAAACAGAAATCAATCCGGCAATTGGTATTAATGCTACAGTCGTTTTTATATCCCGGTTTTCTGATTACGAACAAACTTTAAAATTTTTATCCTTAATACTTGCATTCTTCCAGAAAATTCCGGTTCTTGACCGCTACAATACTCCTGACCTGCCAGCAGCAGTTGATAAGATAAGGATAGAACTACTTACAATGCCCATTGCTCAGCAAAACGAGGTATGGAGCTCACTCAGAACCACGTATGTCCCATCTGTTATTTATAGAATAGGAGTGGTTATTTATAACGATACGGATTCTTTATCGCTTGCTATTCCAATACAAAATACCGGTTTGAAAACGACGCATCTGTAATATGAATTATGAAAAGCTATTCACGGTTACTTGCCTGCACCAATACTTTGGTGGCGGCCCGTGTAGCGATATACAGATTGAGCCTACTGAAGATTGCAAAAAGTTGCTTAGCCGCTTTCGGATGATTTATAAACAGGAAGGAAAAACAACTGTTTCGGTCTCCCGGCAGCAGGCGGAAACTGCCGATGAAATACAAATGCCTGCCTGCACTGATAGCCTTACATTTTACTTGTTAGTAAGCAATACAGCGTTTTATAATTACACCAAAACGGTATTACAAAACAAGAGCAACACTTTATTATTTACCACTCAATCCGTTGCTAATAAGCCCGATTTTAAGGTGGCCGAAAAGCCAAAGCTTACACTACCTGTTTATTATGCCAGCCGTAGTTTATTTGGCACACTTAGCATTGTTCCTCCGGCTAGTTTTAAAAGCTACACCTTAAACCTGGAGGCAACAGCCACAAAATGGCGGTACTACATTGTAGCAAATGCAGATAGAAATGTAAAAGTGAGTAGTACATCGCCTGATGTAAAGTTTCAGCCGGTTACAGATGATAGCCGCCTGCAATTAGATGCTATTTATAAAGCATTGAAACAATCCCGGTCAGAAGCCAAAGTATTTTTATATGAATCGGAAAAGCCATTGGTGTTTGCTCAAAAGCCTGAAGCAAAAGTTCAGCTTCTGGATGCCGCTAACGACACCGTGATGATAGATAATTTGGCCACACCTGCTGATGATGAAAACGGGTTGAAAATCATTGTTATATAGCATTTCCTGCACCTCCTCTTTCTTACTGCCTGCATCTGCCCCTATTGTCTGTATCTACTTTTTATATACGCCTAAAACTTTAAAGCATGGATTACAAAACCCCCGATGTTTATATTGAGGAAATATCTACGTTGCCACCTTCCATTGCGGAGGTTTCTACTGCTATTCCAGCCTTCATTGGCTACACGGCTAAATCTCCGAATGGGACTGATGTGGTGCCGGTAAGAATTACCTCATTTCTGGAGTTTGTAACCGTTTTTGGTGGACCGGCACCAGTGAAATTTGCGGCTACCGTTACCGCTGGTAACGTTGATTCGGTTGCCATTGCCAAAGACGATCCCATGCAGGCACATAAGCTGTATTATGCCATGGATCTGTATTTTAAAAATGGTGGCAGCGATTGCTATATCGTATCTGTTGGCACTTACAAAGCAAAAGACAAAGACGATTTTGAGAAAGGAATAGATGCACTAATTACAGAAGATGAGCCTACGCTGATTGTGCTTTCGGAAGCTACTACGCTTAGTGCAGATGATTACTACGGTTTATGCAACCATGCACTTGACCAATGTGCAAAATTGCAGGATCGGTTCTGCATATTTGATGTACGTCCTGCAGGTGATGCAGACAAAGACACAGCGGTACAACAGTTTAGAAATACAGGTATTGGTATAAAGGATTTAAAGTACGGTGCTGCCTATTATCCTTACCTCAATACTTCGCTCAATTATGCCTACAACGAAGCTAACATTCAGATAACGGGTGCTGCCGATACACCGGTTTCTTTATCCGACGTAAAGCAAACCCAGACGGCATTGTATAGCGCCGTAAAGCAAGAGTTGAGTAAGCTCAGGGTGGTACTGCCACCGTCTCCAGCCATTGCGGGTGTATATGCCTATACCGATAGAACCCGTGGTGTATGGAAGGCTCCGGCCAATGTAAGCCTTACTTCTGTTATTAGCCCTGTCGTTAAAATAAGTGCCAGTGAACAGGAATCCTTGAACGTTGATACAAATGGAGGGAAATCTATTAATGCCATCCGCAGTTTTGTAGGGAAAGGAACGCTGGTATGGGGTGCCCGAACGCTTGCGGGTAATGATAATGAATGGCGATATATATCGGTGCGGCGGCTATTTATTATGATAGAAGAATCGGCTAAAAAAGCTTCTTACTTCGCTGTGTTCGAACCAAACGACGCATCTACCTGGCTAAAGGTAAAAGGAATGATTGAAAGCTTTTTGTACAGCCTTTGGCAACAGGGAGCATTGGCCGGTTCTACTTCCAAAGCAGCTTATTACGTAAATGTTGGGCTTGGCACTACCATGACCGCCCAGGACATTTTGAACGGACGAATGTTTGTAGAAATTGGTATTGCTGCTGTGCGGCCCGCCGAGTTTATCGTACTCCGGTTTTCTCATAAACTTCAGGAGGTTTAAATAGATAATTGGCAATTAGATTCACCAAAATTAATTTGCCGATTGCCTGTTGCTTCTTGCCTGTTGCTCGTTGTTTCCTTTCATTCTTAAAATATTCATCTTATGGCACTTACTGCCGAACAGATCAAGGCCGATTATCCGCTACCGGCCTATAATTACCGTGTAGATATTGGGTCTACTACCGTTGCTTTTTCAGAAGTTTCCGGACTGGATTTAGCGCTGGAAACCATCACGTATGTCGAAAGCCCGGTGGCATCCGGCCAGGCAGGTCCGGTTTTCAGGATAATGCCGGGTATTCGTAAAACGCTAACAATTACGTTGAAAAAAGGCTTTGTCAAAACGAAGAGTTTAGCCGCTTTATACAACTGGATTAATGCTACGCAGCTTAATCGGATAGATAAACGAGATATTACCGTACACCTCTGCGATGAAAAAGGTGAATCGGTTGTTCGCTGGAAAGCAATTGATGCTTTCCCGACCAAACTATCAGCACCTTCTTTAAGCGCCACTTCCACCGAAGTAGCTATTGAATCAATGGAACTAATAGCCGATAGTTTGGAAATGAGTGAAGCCTAGTACCAATAAGCAAGGGCAATAGGCAATAAGCAATTCACTTAAAATGAGTTGTATTGCCTTCTTACTGCTACTTATCCTTTTTGGAAATTCACATTCATTTCTTGCCACTTGCTTATTGCCAATTGCCCCTTTAATAAAACATGGCACTTACAAAAGAAAATATACGAGACACCTACCCGCTGCCGGTATACAATTACAAGGTAGTGGTGGATACAGAAACGCTTTCTTTTTCAGAAGTGTCGGGCCTGTCGGTTAGCTACGAAAAGGTGGTCTATAAACACGGTCTTAGCTACCTCACAGGTCCGGTTTTTATTCGGGCACAGCAAGCGCAGATAAACGTAACACTAAAGCGGGGCGTGGCTTCTAAACGAACTCAACTGTACGACTGGTTTGCAGCCAAAGCAGTAAAAGATGTTTACGTTGAATTATGTGATGAAAAAGGAAATGCCGTTGTTCGCTGGAAGGTTAGCAAAGCTTTGCCGTTCAAAATGGACTCACCCACGTTTACTGCCGATGGCACCACGGTAGCTATAGAAAGCATTGAATTAGTAGCCCATGAAATCAGTATTGAATACTTGTAAATCGAAAGCATGAGCCTTCAGGATTTCATCAACCCTGTCCCACCCCTAAGCCACCGGTATGGCGTATTCTTTTTTGCCCTTGGCGTAGTGCCCAACCCGCTGGACATCCGTTTTCAAAAAGTGAGCGGCCTGAATGCTAACATAGATACAACAACGGTAAATGAAGGGGGCCAAAATGGCTATGTACACCGGCTACCTACCAAAGTGACGTATAACAACTTGGTGCTGGAACGGGGTATTGCCCTGGGATCGCCTTTGCACCTGGAGTTCAATGCAGCCTTATCGCTTTTCCGGTTTGCGCCATCTAACGTTATAGTCACATTGTTCAACGAAAAGAGCATTCCCTTGGCAGGTTGGTTGTTTATGAAGGCCTACCCGGTCAAGTGGTCGGTAGCTGCTTTTGATGCTAGTGCCAATGCCGTAGCAATTGAAACATTAGAATTGGCTTATACACGATTCCAGACAATACAGGTTTAAACGAAAATCAACATGGCAGTAGAAATTAGAGAACTGGTGATAAAAGCAGTCATCACCGACGATAATACAAATAATGGTCATACCGACTCGCTGACTGCTTTTCAAAACCAGCAGCAGTTGGTGCAGGAATGCGTTAGCCAGGTGCTGAAAATTATTAAGCAAAACCAAAACCGATAAATCATGGGATTGCTTAAGCTTTTTAAGCTGGAAAAACTGAAGATGGAAGTGTACCCCAAGAGCGATCGGAGTGGCCGCCCCGAAGATGTGCTGGAGGTAATGTTCAATCCGGAGTCGTACTCACTTTCTTATGAAAACGTATTCAGTAAAGTACAGCCCCCCAATAGTAGTGGTAATGCAGCCCGGTACCAGATGAGCAAACCGGCTAAGTTATCACTCAAAATTATTGTAGATGGAACGGGTGTTTCGGATCATGGAATCATAGCGCTTGCAAAGCCGAAGAAGGTGAAAGATGGTGTGAAGCAGTTTTTAGAAGCGGCTTTTTACATGGATGGTAGCATACATGAACCCAAATTTTTGAAGATACGATGGGGTTCACAACTCAATTTCGATTGCCGATTAGATAGCGTCACCATCAATTATACCTTGTTCGAAACCGGTGGCGATCCGCTTCGGGCCGAGTTGGACGTAACGTTTGTAGATGATGTAGAAACTAAAAAAAGAGTAAAAAAAGAAAAGAAGAGTTCGCCTGATCTTACTCATAAACGAGTTGTAAAAGAACACGACACTTTACCGTTGCTCTGCGAGGCCATTTACGGAACGCCTGATTATTACCTGCAGGTAGCAAGAGCAAACAAGCTCATCAATTTCAGAAATTTAAAACCCGGTCAGGAATTGTTTTTCCCGCCGGTAAAAACATAAAGGAGGAGCATGGAAGCTGTACAAATAAAAAGCAGCGGGCAGCTCATCCCCGAAACGTATGAACTGCTGTACATTGATGTAAGGAGCGAATACAATCGGATACCGTTTGCCGAGTTGGCTTTTATTGGTGGCGACATTGCCCAACAAGATTTCAAAATAAGTGAGAGTGGAGATTTTGAACCGGGAAAGGAAATAACAATTGAACTGGGCTATTATGGTACTCCATCCGGCAAACCGAAAATTGTTTTTCAGGGCATAGTATTAAAACAAAGTATGCAGATAAATAATGGTGGTTGTGTTTTGATTGCCGAATTGGTAGATACCTCCATAAAAATGACGGCTTACCGCCAAAGCAATGTGTTTGAGAATATGAAAGACAGCGCTGTCATCAGTAAACTGATTGCCGACAATGGGTTGAAAGCCGGAACGATTACCACAACCACAGTGCAGCACAAAAAGATGGTACAATACGCCTGCACCGCTTGGGATTTTGTATTGAGCCGGGCTGAGGCAAACGGGTTATTGGTTTCGGTAAAAGGTGGAACCATTTCGGCGAAAACACCGCAGCTTACTGGTGCGGCTACCGAAAGCTTCACCATGGGGGTTGATGATATCTATGACTTTGATATGGAAGCCGATGGGCGGCACCAATTCGCAGCAGTCGAAAGCAGTTCGTGGGATGTAAAAGGCAAAAAACTATCACCTGCTAAAAAAGCGAAAGCGTACAACCTGGCACAGGGAAATTTTAAGCCGGATACAATTGCTAAAGCAGTGGGCGGAAAAAATGATACGCTGTTATCGGCGGTAAGCTTGGACGAAGGCGAAACGCAGGCCTGGGCAGATGCTGGTATGATGAAGAGCCGTTTGTCCATGCTGAAAGGACGATTTAAAGTGGCCGGAAATGCAGGTATTGCCGTAGGCGATATCATTAATATTGATGGGGTGGGTAAACGGTTTTCGGGCAAAACATTAGTAACGGGTGTGCATCATAGTTTCAATGCAACTGGCTGGATGACGGACATACAGTTTGGACTGGCGTATGATTGGTTTGCCGCTAGGCAGAATGTGACAGAACCTAAAGCAGCCGGATTAATTCCTGGGGTAAATGGACTACAG
>CAXTDG010000207.1:0-7848 GCA_964242675.1 uncultured Chitinophagaceae bacterium | reverse complement strand
GTGCTAAGGCGGTGGCCTGAGTCTTAATTTTTTCTGTACTTAAATACTACCATTTCTTCCGCTTGCTTAAATTCAATGTCAAACAAGTCAAAAACGATTTCTCTTCCTAAAATAAAATCCGTTGCTTTCATTTCCTGCAACCATCCAATCGGCAGTAAAAATTTTTTCTCATTTATAATACATGTAACTTCTCGTTCAAGAAAAATAAAACTCCCATTTACACCATATGCTTTGTGGCGTAACTCTTCAGGTAATGCTGTAAAACCTAATTCTAAGCCAGTTTCGTAAGGAACAATTGTAAAATCTGAACCGGAATCTACCAGAATATTTTGAGTAAGTTTCTTTTTACCAACTTGCAACGTCACAGGATATTCGGGTACCCAATAGTGACTTTCGTCCCGAATAGTATAGACGCTATTTCTAGCCATTTTTACAGGAAGAATTCTAGGTTGGCCAAAATGTTCATTTACATGCCAGATAATATAATCTTTCGTAATTTTTTCAACTTCATTTATTACTTGCCTTAGTGTTTTTCCGTATGCCAGTAAACCCTCCTTGTAGGTATAAGCAATCCAGTTGCCCTTATATTTCAAAAGCAATTGTTTGTTTTCATTTATCCAGCTTCTATACGCTGCCATTTGCAATTGTTTACCTGCAATGTACACTTGATTACCCTATTTTGCCGCTTCAATCTATCTCTCCGCATGGACGAAAACTTCAACCCTTGGCAAACTATTTCTTCTCAGGAAAAATACGATAATAAGTGGATCAATGTTACGGAGCACCAGGTTATTAACCCCTCTGGTAATCCGGGTATTTATGGTGCCGTTCGGTTTAAAAATCAGGCAGTAGGCGTTATTCCTTTGGATGAAGATGGCAATACCTGGCTGGTAGGGCAATACCGTTTTATGCTGAACCAATACACCTGGGAAATACCCGAAGGTGGTGCACCGTTTGGCGAAGACCCGCAACTGGGTGCTGCCCGTGAACTGGAAGAAGAAACCGGCCTGCGGGCCGAACGCTATACCAAAATTGTAGAGATGCACCTCAGCAATTCAGTGGGGGATGAGTTTGCCACTATTTACCTGGCCCAAGGCCTTAGCCAGCACACCGCCATGCCGGAAGATACCGAGCAACTACAAGTGAAAAAGATTCCTTTTGAAGAAGTATATCAGCAGGTAATTGCTGGAAAAATTACCGATTCGATGACCGTAGCAGCGGTGCTACGATTGAAAATTATGCTGATGGAAGGGGAGGTATAAACTACTAAACATTACAACATTATGGGCTGGAGCATTTATGCTGTTTTGATTAAGTCGGACAAGCAAATATCCTACGAAAAGTTTATTGACGAATTAGGTTATGATGTAGTACGCTATTTACCCGAGGAACCTTTGAATAACGTATTATATGCTGAAGAAGACAAAATATTTTTCGGATCCTATAAGGGGATTACAATTATCGCTTCTTATAAACTACCATTTGCTCTTTATAATAATGCAAATAGCAAAGAAGAAAATAAGCTGGCAGAATTCTTTCCAGATACAGAAATAGCTGCAGTTTCATTACAGAGTACAGTTAATCATTTTGGTTTTGCTCTTCTTAAGAATGGTCGGAAAATAAGAATAAAAGCTGGTGATGCTATTGCGGGTACTGCTATTGACTTGGGTGAACCGTTAAAAGAAGAACTTGAACTTCTAGCAAAATCGAGAAGAGATAGTAAAGGGAAGCGCACCTACTTCATAGACAGCATTTCAGGTGGACAAGAGGAATTCGCCGAACACCAGGTAGGAGAAAATTTTGTATTTCAAATTTTTACACGATTTACTGGAATGCCTTTGGATGAAGACGATGACCTGCTGGATATACCTATGATTGGTTATGAAATAGCAGAAAGAATTTCGCCGGTAGAAGATTATTTTACAGGTGAATGGCGGGGAAGTTATATGTACGGAGCAGATTACCCCGAACGAAGTAGGGGAAGAGTAGAAATGTTTACTATAGCCGGAAACTTGGCCGGTTACGGTCGAATTACAGGAGACTGTATAGATGATTCATTAAAAGGAGATGAACCTGCAAAGATTGATGGGTTTATCAATGGAATTTTTATAGGGTTTACAAAAAAGTATCCCTATCTGCTTTTTACAAATGAAGAAGGGAAATCAGTAAAACATAAGAGTGCGAAATCTAGTACTATAGCCTATTCTGGGTTATACAATCCGCAAACAGATAGCTTTTTCGGAATTTGGCAAATAGAAAAAACCAACTTAAAAGGAACATGGCAAATGACTAGGGAATAATTTACTATTTTATAAAGAAAGCTGCTGTTAACTATCTTTTCAGCAGTGCTGTTCTGATTTCTACGATAACCATCACTTCCCGCTACTTTTCCCCCGTGTATTCCTTTTCTCAAATAGCTTCCATATTGCAGGCGCCGTTAGCTGGCAATAACACGGCCACTGTTCGCTATCTCAGCACCGATAGCCGCCGCATTCATTTCCCCGCCGAAACGCTTTTTTTTGCCCTCATTACCCCACAGCGCAATGGCCACGCTTACCTGCCCGATGCGTATGCACAAGGGGTTCGGCAGTTTGTTGTTAGCGAGAGCGTAGAAGGGACTCGTTATCCGGGTGCTGGTTTTATCTTGGTAAATGATACGCTAAAAGCATTACAGGCATTGGCCCGTTATCATCGGGAGCAATTTCACTACCCGGTGATCGGCATTACCGGTAGCAATGGTAAAACGGTGGTGAAAGAATGGCTGGCGCAAATGCTGCAAGCCGATTCGAATGTAGTTCGCAGCCCTCGCAGTTACAACTCGCAAACCGGTGTACCACTGAGCCTTTGGCAAATGGAAGCTCAGCATCAGGCAGGTATTTTCGAAGCAGGCATTTCGCAATGGGGCGAAATGCAGGCGCTAGCTCAAATGATCCAGCCAACCATTGGTATTTTCACCGCTTTGGGTACTGCCCACGATGCTGGGTTTGTGAATCATCAGCAAAAGCTAGAGGAAAAGCTGCAACTCTTCACCAGTGCCAATACAGTTATTTACAATGCTAATGATACACAGGTAAAAGCCGCCATCGAACAGTTGCCCGTACAGCATTTTTCTTGGGGCTATGCCGATGGTTGTGTGTTGCAGATTCTGGAAATGGTTCGCTGGCCGCAGCATACGTCTTTCGTTTGCCGCTATCAGCAACAGGTTATTTCTTTCAGCATTCCTTTCACCGACAATGCCTCGCTGGAAAATGCCATGCACTGCTTTGCCGCCAGCCTGCTATTAGGCCTGTCGGTTGAAACCATAACCGAACGATTGCTGCAACTGCAGCCGCTGGAAATGCGACTGGAATGGAAAAAAGCAATCAACAACTGTTACCTAATCAACGATAGTTATAGCAACGACCTTACTTCGCTGCTCATTTCACTGGACTACCTGCAGCAGCAATCGCAAACGCATCTGCAAACCGTTATCCTGTCCGATATTTTTCAGAGTGGTATCAGTTCAGGCGAGTTGTATGAGCAAGTAGCCAATCTACTGGCCGAGCAAAGAATTGAGCGATTGATTGGCGTTGGTCCGGCCATTTCCAAGAACAAGGAGGCTTTTACCAATCGCTTGCCCCAGGTGATGTTTTTCCCGACTACAGAAGCGCTACTACAACAAATAGAGACGCTTCCCTTTCGCAATGAAGCCATTTTGCTAAAAGGTGCTAGGGCTTTCGGTTTTGAAAAAATAGCCCGCCAGCTGGAAGAGCAAAGCCACCAAACGGTGCTGGAAATAAACCTCACGGCAATGGCTCATAATCTGAAGCAGTACCGCAGCTTGCTACAGCCTGGCACTAAAATGATGATTATGGTAAAATCATTTGGCTATGGTAGTGGTGGAGCTGAAGTAGCCCGATTGCTACAATTTAATAAGGTCGATTACTTAGCTGTGGCTTATGCTGATGAAGCCATACCGCTACGGCAGGCGGGTGTGCATATACCGGTAATGGTAATGAACCCTGATCCGGCGGCCTTTGAAATAATGGAGGCTGCTAACCTGGAACCGGAAATTTATTCGTTTGAAATACTGGATGCTTTTCTAAAATATTGCCGGTTACAAGGCATCAATGGTTATCCTATACACATTAAGCTGGATACGGGTATGCACCGTCTGGGTTTTGAAGCAGCGGAGGCGGATGAGTTAGGGAAATTACTGCAAGCACAAACCACACTGAAAGTGAAATCCGTTTTCACCCACCTCGTTGGTAGCGATGACCCGTTGCTGGATGAAGCCACCCGGCAGCAGGCAGCGGAGTTTCAGGCAGCTTGTACCATTTTGCAACAGCATTTAGGTTATTCTTTTATGAAACATGCTGCCAACACCGCCGCTATTGCCCGGCACCCTTACCTGCAAATGGATATGGTGCGGCTGGGTATTGGCCTGTATGGTGTTGATACGGCTCATCAACTTACGCTGGAACCAGTAAGCACTTTGCAAACCTCCGTAGCCCAGGTACGAAAAGTGAAAGCAGGCGAAACAGTGGGCTATAGTCGCAAAGGAATCGTTACAAAAGATTCACTGATTGCTACCGTACGTATTGGTTACGCTGATGGTTTTCGGCGGGACCTGAGTAATGGGAAAGGCTTTATGTGGGTAAATGGGAAACCCGCCCCGGTGATTGGAAATGTTTGTATGGACATGACTATGCTGGACGTAACTGATATCCCGAATGTAGCTGTGGGCAGCAGGGTAGAGGTTTTCGGTAGAAAAATCCCTATTCAGGATGTGGCTATCCGCTGCGGCACCATCCCCTACGAAATCATGACCAGCATCAGCCAGCGGGTAAAGCGGGTGTATTTTGAGGAATAATTTGGTAAATGGTCAATAGTGAGTGGTGAATAATGCTCGTCCTGTCAAACCATACAAAAATTACATGGTAAAATCAAAATAGGAATTCAAAATTTTTAGTCATTCACTATTCACCATTCACCATTCACTATTTTCGCCGCCAACTATACTCCCGGGATCGTGAAGAAATTACAGGTTGTCCTTTTTATACTGCTGATACTTATTGCCGACCAGGCGCTAAAGTTTTTTATCAAAACGCATTACTATCTGGGCGAAGAGCATAAAATGATAGGTAGCTGGTTTCGGCTGCACTTTGTAGAAAACCCCGGTATGGCCTGGGGCTGGAAGCTGGGCGGTGACTGGGGCAAAATAGCCCTCACCGTTTTTCGGATGATAGCAGTGGTATATGGTATCTGGCTGCTTAATCGGCTAATTGATAAAAAATACACAACGGGCTTCATTCTTTGTGTGGCACTCATTTTTGCCGGAGCCTTTGGCAACCTGATTGACTCTATGTTCTACGGAATCTTTTTCGAAAGAAGCAATGAGTATACGGTTGCTAAGTTTTTGCCGGGTGGCGGTGGATATGCCAGCTTTTTGCATGGTGAAGTGGTTGATATGCTGTACTTCCCGCTTATTCATGCCACTTTCCCTTCCTGGTTTCCATTTGTAGGCGGCGAACCTTTTGAGTTTTTTAGCCCGGTATTCAATATTGCCGATGCTTCTATTTCTATTGGCCTGCTGATAATATTATTCTTTCAAAAGCGTTTGTTAAAGCAGCGGGAAGAGGTGAAAGAGCATCCGGTAGTAGAAACAGCTTCTCCGGTAACCGACGAAGCACAAGTATCCTAAAAAGTAATTTGTAAATCTGCCATCTGCTATACAGGTGGTTTTTATTGTCATTATCCGTTACATCAGCATGAAAAAATTATTTACAGCCGTACTGTTATTAGCAGGTATTGGTTTTTGGGCCTGCCAAAAAGAATTCAGCTACGAAAACACCAGTGATGTTACCAGCACAGGAGCCTGGGAGTTTAAAGACAGCGCCAACACCACTTATGCCGGTAATCCTATAGATTATTATATAGACGATACCAGCAACCCCTCTTCTGCATTTATGCAGTACAGTGGTCTTACTTCCAACCAAAGAGGGTCTTTATCCATCAGCGTTAGTTTTCCAACCGGCACTGCTGCAACGGGTACCTATACTTCTATCCTGGGGCAGGTTGATTTCAACTATTCTTTTGGAAATGGCAATAGCTATCGGGCAGAATCCGGCACTCAATTTAGCACAGAGAATATTACGGTAATCATTAGCCAGATAACGGACACCTCTGTTACCGGTACTTTTTCAGGTGTGGCACTAGATAGTCTGAATAAACTGAAAATAGTAAAGGAGGGAAAGTTTACGTATAAAAAAAGAGCGGTGGCCACTACGCCTACTACCCCAGTATCAACTGGTACGCTGGGTACCAGTACCGATAGCTGTACCGGTGCCATAGTAAGCGGCACCTATAAAAAAGGCGTGGCTATGACGAGTGCTAATACGGTAACCGTATCAGCTAATGTAACGGCTATCGGATCTTACACCATTTACTCTGATACAATAAAAGGTATTTATTTTAGAGATACCAGAAACTTTACTACTACTGGTACTCAGTCAGTTGTTATTCCTGCCCTTGGTACGCCTACCGATAGCGGCACCGTACGCTTCCGTATTCGCTATGGTACCAGCTCCTGCACTTTTAGGGTGAAGATTGATACAGGTAGTGCAGTAGTTGTGGTTCCGCCAACTGGCGATTACTTCCCTATTACCACCAACAGCAATTGGAGTTACGATATTAATGACTCTGGTTCCAGTACTATTACCGATACCAGCTTTACATTTTCCAATGGTGTTACTTCAACTATTGCTAGTGCATCTTTCAACCAGTTTATTAATAATGATGGTTTTACAAGAGACACATCTTATTTCCGCAAAGGTTCGGGCATTTACTACACCACGTATGATCTGGCAGATTTTGCAGGAACAGGTGGAATAGTATCGGGTATATTTCTTAAAGATAACGTAGCATCGGGAGCTACATGGACAGACTCCTACAACGTAACAGTAAGTGGGTTTCCTACTACGGTGAAAGCCGATAATGTGATTTTAGCGAAAGGCGTAGCAGCAACAGTTGGAACAATAAGTTCTACTGATGTTATAAAAGTAAGGACTACTATTAGTACTGGTATATTAAACAACTTTACCCCATTGTTTTCACAAGAGAGCTGGTATGCAAGAGGAATTGGCTTAATTTACGCTAAATTTTCAAGTCCTTTAGGTATTACACCTGCACAAGAATATAAATTGCGTCGTTTTTATGTAGCACCTTAATAGGCTAATCGCAACTGATATTAAAAAGGATTATCTCAGGATAATCCTTTTTGCTTTTATTAAGTAAACCCTTTTTATAAAACAACCTTATTAGAAGGCAATATCAAATTCATTTTTTCGTTAACACAGCGTTTTAATGTTAAGATGTGTCCTGTAAGCGGCGGCTGATAGGAGCTTTACCAACAGATAATCAGCTTTCGCTGCCAACCAACTTGCCTGTAAGCACATTTGCAATTAAATTTGACTGCTATTCATTACCCTATTTTGAGAAAACTAACTAACTGCTGTCCTGCCTTAACAAACTTGTTTTGCCTGCTACAGCCTAAAAAAATTGTCTGCCTGTTAGCCTTGTTGCTTTCCGGTATGCTATCCTTTGGCCAGTTTCGTAAGTATTCCAACGAATTTTTGAATATAGGCGCAGGAGCCCGTGGCCTGGCTATGGGTGGCGCACAGGTAGCCTCGGTAGAAGATGGCACGGCAGGCTATTGGAATCCGGCAGCACTTACTGCTGTTAAAGATTATCCATTGTTGCACCTCATGCATGCTGAGTATTTTGCCGGAATTGTCAAATATGAATAGGGCGGTGTTGCCATTCCTTTAAAAGATGAAAAAAGGGTAATTGGATTATCTGTTTTGCGTT
>CAXTDG010000206.1:0-7887 GCA_964242675.1 uncultured Chitinophagaceae bacterium | reverse complement strand
GGCAGTTGCAAGGCAATATTGTGATGACGCAGCCCTATGGGATGGCGTTTTATGAAGAGCAGTTGTGGAGCGGGATTGCTAAGTACAGCAAGCGGAATCTGTTTAAAAAATTCGACCTATTGGCTTATGCTTCATACAACAGTGTGCACGGCCTGTTTACCGATACCTCCAAGAACGTGTACAACTGGCTGGGGCAGGTGGTGGACAGGAAATTGAGTGGTCGTGAAATTATTTCCTCCGGCAATGAACTGCATACCTACACGAAGATTGCCAATGCTAAGCTGACGGTTACTTACCACCTAAGCAATAACTATAAAATAATATTGAGCAATACATTACAACATTATAATCGCCAGGGCAGAGATACGGTAGCACAGGCTTATTACGGTGGCATAGATTTTTTCAGTACGCCTTCGTCTCTTACCAAAAATATAGCTGGTTTGGGCCTGGAAGGAAGGCTTACCTCCCGGCTCCGTTTTACCACCGCCATTAAGTATCTAACGGCTGCTGTAGAAGGCACTACGCAATTATGGAATCAACAAACGAATTCGTTGCAGCACCTGCACCGGGTGGGCTATAATGCGGGCCTGGCTTATCGCATTAACGAGCCGTTGCTGGTAAAAACTTCCTACGAACATGCTGTTCGTCTGCCGGAACCAGAAGAGGCGTTTGGCGACTTGATGATTGTGAAGCCAAATCCCAACATCCAACCCGAAATCAGTGATAACCTGAATCTCAATTTACTGTATAGCAAGAATGGACTCAACGCAGAGGTAACCGGCTTTTATCGCAACGTGTAGAACATCATCTACCTGCGACCAGCACTTACTTCTGCCAAATATGAAAACCTGCTGCGGTCGAGAGTGAAGGGCGTGGAAGCAGCGGTGGTGTATGCACTGCCGAAAGGCTTTTCCCTCAATGGCAACATCACGTACCAAGACCTACGCAACCGCTCCTACATCGGTGGTGGCAGCATCAACAACGACCGCTATAAAAATGCCCGTCTTCCCAATATTCCGTACCTGTTCGCCAACGGCGGTGTGGTCTACGCAAAAAAGAACTGGCCGATAAAGTGCACCACCGTACAGCTATGGTACAATGTGGCTTACACCCATGAATACTTTTTGTACTGGGAAGTGGATGGTGCCAGGGAACTGAAGAACCGCATCCCTACGCAATTACTGCAATACTCCAGTCTTGCTTTCCATCTTCCACAGCAGGGATTGTCGCTCTCGTTTGAGGTAAATAATATCGCTAACGCCATTACATACGACAACTTCAAAGCACAACTGCCGGGCCGTTCCTACAGCCTGAAATTTCGGTTTTATACAACCAAAAACAAGCAACCATAAAAACTGCCAACATGCAACTGCAAATGACTAAGAAAATCTATCTGTGTGCTGCTCTGTTCAGCACCATTGCCTTCAACGGCTGCGACAAGAATGACACGCCTGCCGACAACCCGGCGCAGGCCAACTATGCCCTTACGGTAACTGGTGGAACCTATCCTAACCAGACGACCTATTTGTTTGGCACCCACGATTTTCCTAAGGACGGTATCGGCACCAGTAATGCTGCTGAATTGGCCAGCAGTGGCACTATGTATCGTTATGGTAGCAATGTGTACGTCAGCACATTCGGTGCACCCGCTACGCTTCGCAAATACAGCTTTGGTACCGATGGCAAGCCGATAGCCAATGGTTCCTTTTCCATACCTGCCTTGAAAACTTTTGGCACGGTACACTTCATCAGTACAACAGAGGCTTATGCTGCCAGCAATGGTTACGGGGGGGTGCCCAAATTGGTGAAATTCAATCCTTCTACCATGCAAATCACTACCACCTATGACATCAGCTCTTTGCATAAAGTAGCATCAGTAGGTGGCGACTATTATCTCGGCATGGTAGACAGAGACAACAATCTATTCATGGGAATTACTTACACCAATGCCAGCGGCGACCCGCTGTACGACAGCGTATATGTAGCGGTCATAGACAAAACGACTGGCACCGTAAGCAAGCTACTGGCAGATGGCCGTGCCAGCGAAATGTGGAATGGCGGCTCCACAGAATCCTTTCAGCCTAACTGTTTTTATAAAGATGCCGGTGGTGATATTTATGTAATGGGCTACGCCAATAACAGTAAGCCCAGCGGTGTGCTCCGCATAAAAAACGGCACTACAGCTTTCGATGCCGGTTATTTCTTTAATCTCAATACCGCTACCGGTGGCAAGCCCTGCCTTGGCCTCTGGAACTTCAACGGGCTAACGTTCACTGTAGCATACGATGCAGGCGGTTATCCGTTTGACCTGGATGCCAGCTACAACACCGTTGCCAGAGGAAACTACTACAAAATTGATTTGGCAGCCCAAACTACCAGCGGTAACATCTCTACTTCGATACCTAAGTTCTACGGCAACAATGCCTTTATGACGCAGTGGAGCACCGATAAAATTTACTTCAACGTAGCGGCCCCTAATAGCAACACTATCTATTCATACCAGATAAGTAATGGGACGGTTATTAAAGAGTTCAGCGTAGCGGCAGGTACATGTAATGGGTTTACGAAGTTATAATAACCATAATTCCAATGTATTCTGAAACACTGTTTACATGCTAAGACAAATCATCCTAAACGAATGGCGATTGTGGCGGCGAGACAGCCGTACCCGATGGCTGCTTTTTACACTGGCAGGGCTAAGTGTACTGGCTTTACTACTGCAACTGTTGGATGTAAAAAAACAGTTGGCGCAAAGGCAGCAGGCACAGCAGGCATCCCGGACAGCGTGGTTGCAACAGGGGGCCAAGCACCCACATTTTGCGGCTCACTTTGGCAACTACGCTTATAAGCAGCCCTCGGTGCTTTCCATATTTGACCCTGGCCTTACGCCTTACACGGGCACTTCCGTGTACCTGGAACCGCACCGGCAAAATGATTTTCTATTAAGTGAAAGCAGCGAACGAGATACGGGTGCCCGGTTCGGCTGGTTTACACCTTCATTTGTGTGTCAGCTTATCGTGCCACTGCTCATTGTGCTGCTCACCTTCAACACCGTGGTGGCCGAAAAAAAGGATGGTACCTACCGGTTAAGCCTGGCACAGGGTGCTTCGCCTACACAAATTCTTTTTGGAAAGACGGCGGCAGCTTTTGGACTGTTTGCTGTCTTTCTCACTGCTTACCTGGCGGTAGCAGGTACGGCAGCACTTGTTTTACCAACCGGTTTCCCAGTTGCTTCTTTCATTTATCTCTGGGGAATATACTTACTGTACTGTGCTGTTTGGTGCAGCATCGGTGTAGGTGTTTCTGCTGTAGTAAAATCTACCGGAGCGTCTATCTCACTGCTGTTGCTTTTCTGGATGGTTACCAGCATCCTGCTGCCCCGTTGGGCGGCGAGTGCGGCGGAAAATCAGTATCCGCTGACTACGAATTATGCTTTTAAAAAGAAGGTGGCTGAAGACATTGTGAATGGACTGAATGGCCACGATGCCCAGAGTGAACGGGCCAAACGCATCGAAGATTCCGTATTGAAAGCAAATGGCGTAGACAGTGTGCAGCAGCTCCCCTTCAATTTTGAAGGTTATATTATGCAGCAGGGTGAAGAGTACAGCAGCAATGTATACGATGCTCATTTCAGTTCCATTTACCAAACCCTGCAACACCAGCAAAAAATGCAGTCGCTGTTTGCCATTGCCAGCCCCTATCTACTGTTGCGGAATATGAGCATGGCTGCCGCCAATACCAGCCTCGAAACAGAGATTCAGTTTCAACAGGATGCCGAAGCCTACCGTCGAAATTTTGTACAGCAACTCAACAAAGACATGATGCAGCACTCGGCTTATGGCGATGCTGGCTGGAATAACTACAAGGTGAAAAATAGTCTGTATGGTGCCATTCAGGATTTTACTGCACCGGCAAAACCGCTCCGTTGGCGGCTGACTTCTGTAAGTAGGGAGCAATTGCTGCTGTTGCTATGGGTTGGGCTGGTTGCCGGTTCGCTATTCTTCATCAGCCACAAAAACTTTGGGTAAATGGTAGCGCAAAATATATATACTGCTTCGGGGCCAATAACAAGGCGGCAACTCTTTGCCCTGCAATGGAGGCTATGGGTAAAATTGAGTAGCCACTGGCTGGTGCTATTCCTGTTTGCCATTGCCGGCGGATACGGTTTGTACCAGGGCTATAGCGATAAGAAAGAAAAGTTCAAAACCATACAAGCCTTCCGGCAAGAGAAAGACAGTCTGCTACAGGAAATGATAACCGGTATCACGGCAGATACGCTAACGGAAAAAGGGAAAGCCGGTTATCAAAAAAGCAGCGTTATTAATTCTGCCTTGTGGAATACCAGACTGCCTTCCTACAAGCTACCAGTTAGTACCGCTTTATACTGTGTTGGCCAGAGTGATGTATTTACTTACTACTACCTGTTTGCCGCCGAGAACTTTGAAATGCAGCTACTGAAGCAAACAGAAACAACTAACCCAATCCGGGCATTGGCAGGTCATTTCGATGTCAGTTTCTGGGTTATTTATCTTTTACCACTTTTCATTCTGCTGTTTAGTTTCAATGCGCTGTCAGCGGAAAGGGAAGCTGGCAACTGGCGGTTGATTGCAGCACAGGGCATTACCCCCAAAGCCTGGTTGCAAAGCAAGCTGCTGGTAGTGGCAACGGAGTGCCTGTTTCTGTTGTTTGAAATACTGATAGGGGGGACGGTTATTAATGCAGTTATTTTTCAGCAATTGCCCGATTGGAGTGATGGGCTATTTTTTCTGTCAGCTATCGTTTACCTGTTTTTTTGGTTGGCCTTGTTTTATTTCATCAGCAGTCTGCACCACACCACCGCCTGGAATGCACTGGCAGGTGGTGTGGCCTGGATTGGTGTGTGTCTGGTGCTGCCCATCGGGATAAGTAAAGCAGCAGAAATCTTCATTCCGGTAGATAATACAGTGGTAAGTACCCTATCCCGCAGGCCGCAAAACCCCCGTATTGAAAGCGATAAAGTGTTTGCAGCAGGCATTATAAAAAAGTTGGGGCAAAAAGAACCTCGCTATGCCAATGCCAATGTAGATACGGCCCGACCTGCTCTTTTGCTCCATACCTACCACGCCTGGCACCGACTGCTACATGTAGAACGCTGGCCACAGTTGCAGCAGTATTACACCACTATCGAAAACAGGCAACAGGTAACGGACGGGAGCAGTATCCTAAACCCGGCGGGTAGCACTGACGGCGTGTTTACGGCACTGGCAGATAACGATGCGGTGGCATTTCATCATTTCACCAACCAGACCGAACAGCTACATACCGCCCTGGACGATGTGATGTACCCAGCCCTGTTTGCCGATAAGGGAGTAACACAATACGAGTATAGCCATTTACCTCAATTCCACTACCAGCGTAATAGTGCACCGGCATCCCTTCCCAGCTACCTATTGCTGATGACCGCCGCCGGAATAGTGTTGGGACGGGCAGCCAACCACAGGCTAAAAAAAATTACCGATGAGAACCGATAACTTCTTTTTCACCAGATAATAGCTGTAATGAAACGGATTTTTTTCTTGTTGTTTGCCGGGATGTTGTACGGGATTTTGGAGTTATCGGCACAACCCTATGCCATCGAAGGCCGGGTACAAAATACAGCCCTTCAGCCATTACATCAGGCTACGGTTCAATTGCAATTTATCAGTTCTAAAAAAGCTTCCCAAATGACATCAACCGATAGTCTGGGGCAGTTTCGCTTTTCATTGGTAGATACAGGCAAATACCGACTCATCGCTACCTACTCCGGGTATGGGCCACAGGTAAGCGACACCATCTTGTTGCGAGAAGGGTTGCCAATCAGCAAGTACAATTTTACCCTGCAAAAAGAAAGCAACCATCTGGCTGACGTAACCGTACGGGCTGCAACGCCCCCCGTGCAAGTAGAAAGCGGTAAGCTCATTTTTGACCTGCAAAAACAGGCCGTGACAGCAGGACAAACCGCTTTTGATGTATTAAAAAAACTGCCTGGCATCGGTATCGACCAGAATGAGAATATTTTGTTTCGGGGAACAGTAGGAGTGAATGTGCTGGTAGATGGAAAGATGACGTATCTCAACGGGGCGGCTTTGACCAATTACCTGAAAGGGGTGCTAGCAGAAGACATCAATAAAATAGAATTGATAGCTACACCGGGGGCGGAACTGGATGCGGCAGGCAATGCAGGAATCATTCAGATTATCACCAAAAGGAAAAAAACACAAGGCTATGCAGTAGATTTTCGTAGTGTAGTGAGCCGGGCCAAATACTGGATGAACAACCAGAACATCACCGCCAGCCTACGTACCAAAACGGTTAGCTTGTACAGCTCGTTCGATTATGATACGCCCCACCGCTTTTATGATAAAGTGAGTGGCAACACCCTGCCCGGTAGTGGCGGCAGCCAGTATTTGCAGCGTACCCAGCAGACCATATTCAAAATAAAATATACCACTTGGCGAACCGGGTTAGACTGGCAGCTTCACTCCCGGCACCAGCTTAGTATACGCTATCATGGCTATTTCGACAATTTTAAAGGGCAGCATCTTTCGCTTGTAAATACTATAGCAGAACCCACTGGAACGGTTAACAGCTTTATCCATTCAGACAATACTCTAATTGAACCATACCACTACGATGCCATCAGTGGCAGCTACCGGTTTGCCATCGATTCGCTGGGCAAAAAAATCACAGTAGATGCGGACTACACCGCTTACCGCAATTACAGTGATGGGTTGCTAATTACCCAAAACTACACGGCGGGCGGCAGCTTTGTTGGCGAGAACCACTTGCAGGTACATCAACCAGGCTTCATCCATATCAAATCAATAAAATCAGCTATTGCACTTCCCTATAAATCCGTCACACTGGCTGTCGGAATGAAGTATGCAGAAGTGCAAAATGATAATCGCTAACAATACGAGTCACTGTTGAACGGGCAGTTTGTAGCAGCCGAAAGCATGAGCAACCATTTCCGTTACAAAGAGCAAGTGGCGGCAGCGTACCTATCAGCAGATAAGAAATGGAACAGTACCCACCTCACTACCGGGCTACGGCTGGAGCGTACCGATGCCCGTGGTTATACTGTAAAAGGTGACGCAGGTAACCAATGGAACTACACCCAGCTTTTCCCATCGGCAGCACTGGAACAGCAGTTGGGAGAGCAACATCAGCTTAGCTTTTCTGCCAGCCGCCGAATCAACCGACCCTCTTATGCTGACCTGAATCCCGTACGCTGGTACAGCGACCAGTATTTTTATTACTCCGGCAACCCTTACCTGGTGCCCGAACTGGCGTGGGTGTACAGCCTGACATACAGCTTACAAAAGAAGTATGTTTTTTCCGCCACTTTCAACCGCAGCACCAATTACACTAACCGTCGGCTGACGTTGGAGGGCATCACGATTAAAAGTCAGGCTGCTAACCTGGGTACTTTACAACGCCTTGACCTGACAGCTTCCATTCCCATCAATCCGCTACCCTTTTGGACAGTGCAACTTTTTACCAACGCCAGCTATACTACCTATCCTATTTCCATAAAAAGTGGATTGAAGAAACTGCGGCAGTGGGCAAACGAAACAATGCTACAACAGTCGTTTAACCTGCCTGGTAAATGGGAAGCAACGCTCAACGGCAATTACTATTCGTCAGAGCTACGGGGCATCTATCTTACCCGCCCGGCGTGGTTCATAGATGCCGGTATACGAAAAACATTTCTGCAAAACCGTCTGACAGCACAGTTCAACTGCAACGATATTTTCCATACCAACCGGTCTGTAGCTTTCTCTCAAACAGACATCATCGATTACCAATACAAGAATTGGCCCAACAGTCAACAAGTGGCACTATCGCTTACGTGGCATGTAGGAGGTA
>CAXTDG010000205.1:0-7906 GCA_964242675.1 uncultured Chitinophagaceae bacterium | reverse complement strand
GCCGGGGGCAAAGCCATAAAGTTCTTTGCAACGTTCGTCCCAGGTAACGATATTATGTACTGGGTCCAGGTTCCAGGTACCTATCTCTGCACTCTCCAATGCAAAGCTTAATTTTTGCTCCGCCTCGGCTGCCTGGCGTTGTGCAAGTACCAGGTCCGTTACGTCGGCTGCTGTGTTCAGTATTCCCCACACCTGCCCGTTGTGTTTTAGCGGTGTATAAGTAAAATCGAAATAAAAGGTCTGTAGATGACCATCAATTTTAAGGTCTACACGAGCCGCTTTTGTATTGTAGGCTTCGCCACTGATGTACACATCATCCAAAATCTGGAAAAAGGGTTGACCCTCCAATTCGGGCAAGGCTTCTCTGAACGTTTTTCCAATTACCGATTCGTCTTTGCCCCAAACTTTTAGAATAAATTTATTAACCAGCGATACCCTCAATTCTCGTCCTACATATAGTCCAACTGGAGTAGGTGCTTCTTCAATCAGCGTTCGAAAAAGTGTCTCGTTATCTAATCCGGGCCACTTGCTAGTGTCAGCAATTTTACTCATAAGAGGGTATAAAAGTAAGAGAACCATTTAAATAGCAATGCAGAACGCCAAGAGGGCTGAGTGTAACTGATATGTATATAAATAATGGGGAATTTATTTTGTTGTAATCACTAAAGTGAAAGCCTAAAATTATTAAGAAGTTATTTCACTTCACCCCCTTCCGAATTACTGGCTGATTGGCATAGTTATCGTTTTTTAAAAATCTCTTTAAAACTAAAAATCTACAACTATGGCAACGAATGGAAAGTATGCACTAATAACCGGTGCAACCAGTGGGATTGGATACGAATTGACTAAGCTTTTTGCACAAGATGGTTACAACCTGATTCTGGTAGCAAGAGGAACAGAGGGTGGTTTGGAAAAAACGGCTTCAGAACTGCAAGGACAAGGAATAGAAGTAAGAACACTGTCGAAAGATCTTTTCAAACAAGAGGAAGTGGCTTCTATTTATGATGAAGTAAAAGCAAAAGGAATTGAAATTGACGTGCTGGTAAATGATGCAGGTCAGGGATTATATGGTTTGTTTACAGATACAGAATTAGATCGGGAACTGGATATCATTCAATTAAACATAGCTAGCCTGGTTACAATCACTAAAAAGTTTTTGCAAGACATGGTAGCCCGTGGCAGCGGCAAAATTTTAAACCTGTCATCTATGGCCAGCAAATTACCTGGCCCATGGCAGTCGGTTTATCATGGTACTAAAGCATTTGTACAATCATTTACTGAAGCTATCAATAGTGAAAACAAAGACAAAGGTGTTACCGTTACCGCCTTATTGCCTGGTGCGGTAGATACTGATTTCTTCAACAAAGCAGATATGAACGAATCAAAAGCGGTAGAAGATAAAAGCAAGTTGTATAATGCAGCTGATGTAGCAAAAGATGGTTATGAAGCTTTGATGAATGGCGATGATATGGTAGTATCGGGCTTTAAGACCAAAATGCAGGTTACAATGGCAAACATTACCCCAGATAGTATGTTGGCAGATAATACGAAGAAAATGCAGGAGCCAGTAGGCAGCGAAAGCTAGTAGCTACACCACATTTTACTTTTATAAAAAGCCCTGATAGCACTGCTGTCAGGGCTTTTGGTTTATTATTCATTAATGGTAAATCATTACAATAGCGCTTTTGTTCCTACCACAGGGTCAGCATTTTTTAGCGCTTGATAGTCTGCTACGGTGCTTGCATAAATTGTCCATGCAGCCAATGGAATATAACCATAAGCCATCCGCTTGTCCATTTTATAGGCAAATGAAAAACCGAGGATAGAAAGAAGACTGTCGGCCATGGTCCAGGCAGCGGCTAGCACACTACTTTTCTTACTGAAGTACACATAATTAAAAGAAAAGAAGATGGCCCAGATGAAACCCTGAATAACTAATTGTCGCCGTTTAGCCGGGGAAGGCTCCTTTTGTAAAGCCCTTAGCAAACTTTGTATCAGGAAAAAGTTGATGACAGGCCATACTACAGCAAAAGCAACTGCCGGTGGTGCCCACGGTGCCTGCTTAAGCGACTTGCTGTATAATTTCTGTTTTTTAGCTGATGATTTACTGGACGATAACCGTCCTAATAACGAAACACCAACTGATAAAAGGGCTACTTGCCACCAGGGCAGCCGAAATTTTTGACGCATAGAATTTTTAATGTTCGAAAGAAAAGATGGTGCCGGTATTAGGATTGTGGTACTACATTTTTTTCAATGAAACCGTGATTTTGGCTTGTCGATTCATTTAGTTGTTTCGTCATTGAGTTTTAATCATAATTGTTTGTGCCTAACTTTTCAGCACGGCGCAGGACAGCTTATTAACGTTTGTTAGTATAGTTTTGTAGTTATTACTACGATTTATAAAACTTGCTTTATGAGAAGAGCATTACTGCTTTTGCAGGCCGCTATGGTCTGCTTAATATTATTAAGTTGGCCTACGCATACCTTGCTGGCGCAGCCCACAACACAATCTATTTCATCTACTATTAAAGGCACTATTAGTGATGATAAAGGGGCACCCGTTGCAGGTGCAACCATTCAGGTGAAAGGTGGAAAAACAACTACCATTTCCAGGCAGGATGGTACCTATGAGATTAGTGTACCTAACACTAATGCAACGTTGGTTATTACTGCCGTTAACTACAATCTGCAAGAAGTAGCACTGCAAGGTCGTAGCAGTGTTGATGTATCTCTGGCACAAGCTGCTTCCAAATCTTTGGATGAAGTGGTGGTGATCGGGTATGGGACAGCCCGCAAACGCAATGTAACGAGTGCTATTTCCACTTTTAATGCATCGAATCTCGACGAAAGGCCTGTTACCCGTGTCGATCAGGCACTGGTAGGGCAGATGGCTGGTGTAAACGTTAGGCAAACTACCGGTGCATTAGGAAAAGGCTTAAGTGTGCAGGTACGTGGTACCAGTTCTATTAGTGCTGGTAGCGAGCCTTTATACGTAATTGACGGATTTCCTTTAGCGCAGGCTGCTCCTAACGGTTCTGGAAATTATGCCAATGGCAACCCGCTGGATAATATTAACCCCAATGATATTGAATCTATACAGGTATTGAAAGATGCTGCTGCCGCCGCTATATATGGTAGCCGTGCTGGTAATGGCGTTGTACTGGTAACTACTAAACGGGGTAAAACCGGTAAAGCAAAACTGAACCTGAACTCAACAGTTGGTTTTACGGAACGCAGTCGTAAACTGGACATGCTAAATGCCGACGAATTTATTGACCGGGCCAAAGAAATTATCAATGCTCAATGGGTAGCAAGCAGTACCGGACGAACAGCCACCCAAACCAACGAGCAACGACGGGTTATTTTAGGCCTAGCACCTGGTGTAGTAAATACAAGTTATATGACAGATGATCGATGGGATTTGCCTGGTCATCCCGGTTTGCGATATATAGATTGGCAGGATGAAGGTTTCCGTAAGGGCCTGGTACAAAATCATCAGCTATCTGCCAGCGGCGGAAATGAATTCGTTCGTTACTATGTTTCCGGCAATTTTTTGCGGCAGGAAGGCATGGTAATCAATACAGACTACACTGCTTATAGTGCCCGTGCAAATGTGGAAGTAACGCCAAATAAACGGTTGAAATTTGGTTTAAATATCAACCCAACTTACTCAATTAATAACGACCCGGGTGTAGAAGGCAAAGACAATATTCTGCATCAAATGGTAAGCTTTACGCCGGTGCAGGAAGATACAATGGGGCTTTATCCTAATGTTGGAAAGAATGGTCAGTATCGATGGAGTGTATCGCCTAATAGCCCTATTGGCAAGTTACAAAATACGCTTGGCCGCACCAGCCGCTTTCGTACACTTACTACTGTATTCGGTGAGGTGCAAATTATTGATGGGTTAACCTTCCGCACTACTGTAAACTTTGATAATAGCGACAACGATTCAAAAGGTTATACACCCTTTTTAATTGCTGGTACGCAGGCAAGTCGTACTGCTCAGGGCACTATCCTGGCCAGTGGCTCTTACAGCGGCGTTCGTAAGCAAACTTTGGTAAATGAGAATACTTTAAATTATGCTCACACCTTCGGTACAGCACATGATGTTTCATTGCTTGCCGGGTACTCTTACAACATGGATCATATTTACAATGAACGTATAGCTTCTAATGGCGGCTATGCTGTTAATGGTATTTACACGCTTAACCAGGCCAATGCAGTTACGGGCAACACCACCGAAACTAAGAACATATTACTTTCTTATTTTGGTCGGTTTCAGTATGGCTACGAGGGCAAATACTTGGTAAGTGCCAGTATTCGCCGGGATGGAGCTTCCCGCTTTGGCGCAAACAATCGATGGGGTATTTTCCCTTCCGCTTCAGTAGGTTGGAGGGTTTCTCAGGAAAGCTTTATGAAAGACATTACCTGGTTGAGCGAACTAAAACTTCGCTATAGCTATGGTAAAGCGGGTAACTATAATATTCCTGATTATGCGGCTTTTGCAACGCTTGGTCCAAACAATTATTCTTTCAACGGTGCTTCGGCTGGTGGGCAAGCTCCTTCATCTATTGCCAACCCTGATATTACCTGGGAAAAATCTTCTACCAACGATGTTGGTTTCGATTTCGGCATTTTAAAAAATCGTATCATCGGCTCATTTGATTATTACAATCGTCTTACAAGTGATTTGCTTTTGTATGTTCCTACCCTGGCTGTTACAGGTTTTAACCAGGTATTGGGTAATGCGGGTAAACTGCGCAACAAAGGTTGGGAACTAGAACTGAGTAGTCGGAATATAACTACTCGTAAATTCCAGTGGACCACTAATGGAAACATTAGCCACAATAGCAATAAGGTTGAGGAGCTATTTGGTGGTCAAAGCCAGATTTTGATTCCTTCTTCTTTCGATATTCCGCACTCTATTTTGCGTATTGGTGATCCGCTTTATTCTATTTATGTAGTAAAACAGATTGGTATTTTAAGCCAAGATGATATTAATAAACGTGTTGCCGTGTTTGGATCTGAAGCCGCTGGTGATCCGAAATACTTTGACGCTGATGGCAATGGGGTGATTGATGCTAACGACAGAGTAATTGTAGGCAAGCCTAATCCTAGCTACAACTGGGGTATTACCAATACTATAAAATATGGGGACTTCGATTTATCAGTGTTAATACAAGGCCAATGGGGTGGCAGTATCTATTCTTTGTTGGGGCGTGCCTTAGGCCGTACTGGTCAGGGTTTTACGGATAATGCGTTGGGTACTTATCGTGACCGCTGGCGTAGTGAAGCCAACCCAGGTGCTGGCGTTGTAAGTAAGGCGTATTCAACTTTTGGCCGTATTGTAAATACCGATTGGTTGTACTCTAGTGACTACTATCGTATTCGTTTCGTAACACTTGGTTACAACCTGGGCAAAGTGCTACCGGCTAAATATGTCAGCAATGCTCGTATTTATGTTTCTGCTGAAAATTTTCTTGGCCACGATAAATATAAGGGCGGTTTTAACCCGGAAGCAAACAACACCAATCTAAGTGGCAGCGATACATATCCTGAAGCTGGTGACTATGGTGGACTACCATTACCACGTTCACTCATCTTGGGCCTTAACGTTACTTTCTAAATTTTTATCCATTTCTACAACATGAAACGTTTTTTCTTTTCAATAATCACTGGTGCAAGTTTGCTGCTGGCTAGCTGTAGCAAACAATTAAACCAGGTTCCTATTTCCAGCATTACACCCGAAACATTTTTTACTACTCCTAGTGAATTTCAGGCAGGTGTAAATGCCGTTTACGGTTCTTTAAAAGCATTTCCTGACCGGCAGTTGAACCTTTCAGAAACCCGTTCTGATAATTTGTATGCCGTAAGCGATGGTGGCGTACGTGACTGGGAAGGCATCAACAGCTTTCAACGTACCATTTCTAGCAATCCTTATGTTACCGAAGCTTGGAATGTTGATTTCAATGGCATTTACCGGGCAAATACTTTACTACAACAATTAGATTTAAAAGCTGCGGGTGTTATAACTGATACAGCGCTCATTACCCGCTACCGTGCAGAAGCCCGTTTCCTAAGAGCTTTTTACTATTTTGATTTGGTACGCTGGTTTGGCAAAGTGCCTATTATTGATCATCCAGTAACTGATGCAGAGTCTCGATCCCTTCAGCGTAGTCCTGTTAGCGATGTGTATAATTTTATTATTTCTGATCTGCAATACGCTGGGAATAATTTGCCAGTAGTATATGGCGCCACTACCGACCGTGGCCGTGCCACCCGTTGGGCTGCAAAAACAGCTCTGGCTTATGTATACATGACCCGTAGCGCCCCCACTTATGGCATTGAAGGGCCAGGCCTGGGGCTAAATGAATGGACACAAGCACTTGGGTTATTAAATGAAGTAATTGCCAGTGGCCGCTATTCATTCCTATCAAGCTATGCCAATATTTTCTCATTCACTAATGAGTACAATGCTGAAATTGTTTTTGATGTTGAGTATGTAACGGGTTTGTCTCCTGTGGTTGGAGGTACCTATAATTGGCTGCTAGTACCCGATACATGGTTTCAGGCTAATGGGAAAACAACACAGGGTGGTCTACAAATTCGTCCTGTATCGAATAATTTGCTGAATGCGTATGCTGCTGTTGGAGACACAGTTCGTAAAAACTTCACAGTGCAGGGTGGATATATTTATAATGGCGTAGCCGAAACTCGTTCTTTCATTAAGAAATGGGTAAACCTGAATAATGTACCCACCAACCGTTTAGACTGGGGCTTGAACTATCCGGTGTATCGTTATACTGATGTATTGATGCTTAAAGCTGAGTGTATTTTGAAAGGAGCTACGGGTGGTTCACAAGCAGATGTAGATGCTATTATTAATCAGGTTAGAGGACGTGCAGGCTTATCTACCACTACCACTAATAATACGTTGACCACGTATTATGCACAACGCCGTTTGGAATTTGCAGGCGAAGGCCAGCGCTGGCATGATCTGGTGCGTAGTGGAACTATAGAAACAGTAATACCTGCATGGATAGCCGCCGATGATGTGCAACATCAAATGCTGGCGTTTAATAAGAATTACATTATCTATCCGGTTCCGCAGGCAGAACTGGATGCTGCTCCGGGTTTATATATGCAAAACGCAGGCTATTAACAATTAAAATTATCAATATTATACAAGCTGCTTTCTCAACTGAAAGCAGCTTTTTTTATACCTGTAACAATACAGCTTTGCCGCTTTGCTTACTTTGCTCCCAAATTGCTTCTATGCGAAAATTGCTCGTTTGCCTGTTCCTACTTTCTTCCTTTGCCTCCTTTAGCCAGACCTATCACCTGCTTATTGGCACCTATACTGGCAGCGGTAGCAAGGGCATTTATGTGTACAGGTTTGATGCGGCTACGGGCAAAGCAACCTGGGTAAGCAATACCGATAGTGGGAGTGTGGTAAATCCATCGTTTTTGACACCTACTATTGATGGTAAAAATGTGTATGTCGTTACAGAAACGGCTACGCCAAATGCAGGTAGTGTAAGTGCATTTTCTTTCAATAAAATAAATGGTCAGTTATCGTTTATAAATAAGCAGGAAAGTGGTGGCGATAACCCCTGCTACGTGTCGGTAACAAAAAATCAGAAATGGGTTACGGTTGGGAATTACTCCGGCGGCAGTTTGTCAGCGTATAAAGTGAATAGCAACGGTAGCCTGCAACCGTTCAGCCAGAACATTCAGCACGAAGGAACCGGTCCTAATACCGAGCGGCAAGAGAAAGCTCATGTGCATTGCACTATTTTTACGCCGGATGAAAAGTATTTGCTAACACCGGATTTGGGAACGGATAAGGTGATGATTTATCGCTTCAACCCCATGCTGGCAAATCCGCTAGCACCTGCAG
>CAXTDG010000204.1:0-7933 GCA_964242675.1 uncultured Chitinophagaceae bacterium | reverse complement strand
GCCCCCAACAAATGGACGGCCCCCAAAACCGACCGGTGCTTGACATTATCAGCATTCTGCTGTTTGTGCTTACGCTGGGTATCAGCATTACTTCGCAGGCTATCCTTCGCTGGCGTACAGCTACCCGCCTGGCCGCCCAGGCAGAAACGGATAAGGTGAATGCGGAACTCTCATTTTTGAAAGCTCAGATCAATCCGCATTTCCTTTTTAATACGCTCAATAATATCTATGCACTGGCGGTGGTAAAAGACGATGCCACGGCCGATAGTATTATGAAGCTGAGCAACATTATGCGGTACGTAACGGATGAGGCTACCGGCAATTTTGTGGCGCTACAAAGCGAAGCGGACTGCATTACAGATTACATTGATCTGCAACGGCTGCGGGTAGGTAAAAAAACAGAGATTATCTACGAAACCATTGGCGATCTGGAAACAAAAAGTATTGCCCCGCTGATCCTAATGACGTTTGTTGAAAACGTATTTAAGTATGGCATCAGCAGCCACGAAACATCACAGGTGATTATAAAGCTGGCGGCAGATGCTGGCGGTGTTACTTTCTTTTGCCAAAACCCCGTTTTTCCTTCTAACCAAATAAAGGAAAGTACTGGTATTGGGATAGCCAACACAAAGAAACGACTGGCATTTTTGTATCCTGATAAGCACCTGCTTACTATAGACACAGTTGAAAATAAGTTTACCGTAACGCTCACTTTGCGGACAGCGTACACGGGTTAAATGGTATCTTACGTATTACCATTCCTCAACTTACCGAAAACTTTCGCATGACTTTAAAATGCCTTGCTATTGACGATGAGCCACTTGCTCTTACTATCATTTCTCAGTATGCAAGTCGCATCCCGTCGCTACAATTGTTATACACTTTTGACGATGCCGTGGTTGCTGCCGAAATGCTACGCAAATCAAGCTTTGACCTCATTTTTATTGACATCAATATGCCCGACATTAATGGCATAGACCTGGTGCGTAGCCTGTCCGAAAAGCCGCTGGTTATTTTTACAACGGCTTATAAAAAATTTGCCTACGAAGGCTTTGAATTAGAGGCAGTAGATTACCTGCTAAAGCCATTTTCTTTCGACCGGTTTAGTAAGGCAGTGCAAAAAGCCGAAGCACAGTTGCGGCAAAAACAAATGGCTGATAAAAAGGAAGAAACCGGCTACCTGTTTATCCGTTCTGAATACCGGGTAGTGAAAATAGATTTAGCCGAAATCGACTATATCGAAGGATTGGAAGATTACATTAAAATACACCTGAATGGTGCCCGGCCAGTACTTACGTTGCTTACGCTAAAATCGGTGCTGGAAAAGCTGCCGGAAGGCAAATTCCGCCGCATACACCGCAGCTATATTGTAGCGGTAGATAAAGTAAAATCGGTTCAGGGTAAGAAAGTGATTCTAACCTCCGGCACCGAGCTACCGGTGAGCGATAGTTATGCAGATTTTATACAGGACTGGATGAAGAAATAAGATGCAAGAAGCTACAGAGATGTACACAAGGAATACATGTATTTCTCTCAGGCCGAATTAATTTCTTTTTTGAAACGATCTAGCGGGATTTCAAGCAGTATAGCATCAAAAAAAATGATGCATAGCAAGTGATGTTAATCTTTATTCCTGATCATCGTAACACCATCACCCAACCCGTCAGTGGTTTATCGTTGAAAGGACTATTGAGCGTAAGAATAAAATAATAAGTGCCCGCCGGTACCGGTTTGTCCCCCTTTTTTCCATCCCACAATGTTGTGCTACTGCCCTTTGTTTGGTGAACAAGCTGCCCGTAGCGGTCGAAAACCTGTAGCACTGCCTGTGAGTAGCCAGATAAAGTATTCGACTGCCACACATCGTTGATGCCATCGCCATTTGGACTAAAGGCATTGGGCAACACCACTGGTTGCAATACCGTCACCTGCACTTCATCTTTGCCTATGCAGCCATCTGCCGTGGTGGCCTGTACCGTGTACACCTGCGTAGCTTGCAGCCTACCTACGGGCCGCTGTACTGTGTTGCTATTTAGGCCAATAGAGGGTTGCCATAGGTAGCTGCTTCCACCACTACCGTATAGTTGAAATACCTCTCCCGCCCGTACTACAATATCAGGTCCGGCCCCTGCTGGCGTTTGCACAATAGTAATGGTTTGTATAGTGGTGTTACTGCATCCGGCTGCTGTACTTACTTCTAGCCGTACCGGGTAGGTACCTGGCTGCCCAAAAGTGTAAGTGTAGTTACCAGTACCATTAGTTGTTATTGGTGCCCCACTGCCCACCTGCCAGCGGCTACTGGCAATGGCACCGGCGGCGTTGGTGCTAGTATTGATAAAAGGCACGGCCTTACCTGTGCAGGTGCCGTTATCAAAGGAAAAAGAAGCTACCGGCACACTGCCAATACTTACCATTTGTGTAGCCGCATTGCTTATACAGCTGTGGCTGCTAATGGCCCTATAACGCACTGTATAACTGCCTACCTGCGGAAAGGTGTTACTAAATGTAGTGCCATTCAGCGCTATCCATTGTCCATTACCTATCGCCCATTGTCCGCTGCCTAGCTGCCCATAGCCGATGGTAGCTGTAGGCGAAAAAGTAAGCGTTTGGCCAGCACAGCCGCTTTGAGCAGGCGTAGCAAAAGAGGCTATTGGAATACTTTCTATGAAGATATTTTGGCTAAGAGTATCGGAGGCACAGCCTTGTACAGAAGTAACCGCATGAAGCACCGTATAGTTACCAGCACTAGCAAACAATTGCTGAATATTAGCTTGGGTGTAGGTCTGCCCTTGTGCCTGCCACCAGTAGCTTTGTATAGTGCTTGCATCCACTATACTACTGTCCCGTAGGAGTACGGAACTGGCGGCGCAGGTAGCCGTGTCGTAAGCTATAAGAGCCACTGGCTTTGCTTTAATGACAACGGTTTGAAAGGCCGTATCGCTGTCGCAGCCTTCTGCATTGGTAACCACTAGCTTAACTATATATGTTCCAAAACTATTGTACGTGTATAGCGGACTTGATGCAAAGGAATAGTTGCCATCGCCCATAAGCCAAGTATTGCTTTGTATGCTGCCAGTGGCTACAGTACTGCTGTTGGTAAAAAGAGCATCTGGGCTACCGCAGCTATTGGTATAGGTAAATGCAGCAACAGGCTTTGCGGTGATAATAATGGTTTTTGTTACCGTATCGGGTTGTACACAAGCAAGGGGGCTGCGCACTACCAGCACCGCTTTAAATGTATCTAAACCCGGGTAAGTAAATGCAGGACTTTGCAAAGCAGAAGTACCTAGCACCGTATTATTCTTATCTAAAAAGCGCCACTGATACAGGAGAGATGGGCTACCGTTCGGGTTACTCATATCTCTGAACCGAACCTGGAAGGAGGCACAGTTAATTGAAAATGTAAACCCCGCACCAGGTCTGGCAGCTATACTGATTTTAATGGTGTCAGATCTGATTCCACAGGCCGAAGTAGCTACGCATACATAGGTACCCGCAAGCCTAATTAAAACAGTATCATTCGTAGAATAAAAACCACCCCCAACTCTGGAAAAATAGTGTGTACTGTTTGGAACCGAATGGTGAATCAGCCTTACCGAATCGCCGGGACATATTGTTGTATCTCTTCCAAGATCTGGTCGTGGAGTAAAATTAATAACTGTAATATATTTTGTGAGTGTATCCGTTCCAATTTCATTAGTGGTAACCAGCTTTATAGGGAAGGTGCCTGCCTGCGTAAACAGCACATTATAAACATTAGGAAAGCAGGAAGTATCATCCGCCCCGGATAAATCAGCTTGTGGCGGAAATATCCATTGCCAGGTTTCCGGCTCATGCCAAGAAGAATCAAGGAAACTTACAGAACTACCCTGGCAAACAACGGCAGGGAAATTACCATACTGAGGCTGCTGATAGAAACCAAATTGAGAGACGGGTTGCTGCCTTTGCACACATTGATACGACATACTGGCTGCGCCATCCGATTGCGTTCCTGTAGCGGCTCTGATAACAGGTGCATACCTGATAAAATTGATAGTCGTATCAATAAGTGCGACCGTAATATTATTCACAATTACAGGATTGGGAGTACTTAAGCAGCTACCTGCACCTCCCAATGTATCCAACTGATAAACAAAAGCGTCCCTACCGTTAGTAAGATCATTATTTCCTGCATATAATATTCTGGTTGGCAACCCGAGCATTTGTGTGATAATGTACCCTTGTGATGGATTAGTAACACTTCTTGGATCAAACGAAGCAATTACCTGCCTGTTGGCCCATTGTAAGTTGAGATTAATATCCAGCGCTATGCTGGTTGCCCGCCACTTTGTTATGTTGTTATCAAAGGATGGTTCTGTAACCGTAGTTGTATTTCCAGATAAATTAGTGGCCCCTGATTCTACGGCTACGATGCCATCTTTATTTTGTCCAAAACGGTAAATGGAACTTTCACAGTTCTTGTATCTTTTTCTAAACCTTACAGATCGTAGGGAAGTAGCAGTAAGAGAAGGCAACACCTTCATAACAACAGCTTCACCTTGCCAGAATAAACGTGAACCAGAGTAAGCACCACACAGGTAATAACTATTTGAAACGCTATCCTTGAAGCACTGGTAAAAGGTAACGCCACCTCTGGTTCCGTACTTTTTTGTTTGTAGCAGGTTTAGCGATAAATCAAATTCTAAAACACCCGACTGGGTAAAAACATCTTGACTAGTAAAACCACTGGTCGGTTGAAAAAGAACAATAATCTTACTGTTGAAACCTTCCATTATATCAACAGGCTGGGCATTTAGTTTAATGACCTTAATAAAGTTTCCCAAACGATCCAATAGCGTAATGGTTTGTGTACCTGCTGCGCCATACCCATTAATCACTGCAATTCTTCCATCAGATAACTCAATCACTTTCAAAAGATAGTTGAGGGAGCTATATGATTCATAAACAGGATCATTAGCAAACACTTTACGCCAGATGATATTCCCGTTACGATCGCATCTTTGTATTGATAAAATGGGGTAACTCGGGCCTCTTATATAACCTGCAGTTAGAAAATCGCTGTTAGCAGCAATAGCAATGTTTTTAATGATGTAATTACTAAAATTCTTGCACCATAGAACGGTGTTGTATTTATCGAAACGGATAAGATTACTGTTATCGCTGAAAGGAGGTGTTGTACTAGAGGGTTGAACATAGGCACTTGACAGGCAATAGCCAGAGTCGGGCATTGCTACCATATCTCTAATGCTTCCAACCGATGAAAACGGTAAAGTGTACTGTCCGTTTGCCTGTGCCAGTAAATGTTTACTGCACAAAATACAGCATATGTAAATGACTATCCATTTTGCCACAGCAGTTGTTTTAGGATTGTTGGTTGTACAACAATTACCACTTAAACATAAAAAAAATCTGGTTAGGTCAACAGTAATAATTTTTGGTTAGGTAATCACTCATAAAGAGTGGTGCAATTCAACGCAGCAGAAACCATCCGGATAGTCCATCCAACAAAAAGATTTTGCCTTCAAATCAATTCGATTTGTGCATAAAAACGTTTATAAAATCCTGCCTCATCAACTTACCGATACAAACCAGTCGTTAGTCGATACTTCAAAATTTAAACGCTACAACCCCGTTCTTTTATGGGCCATTTCTACAACGGAATGAGATTATAAAAAGACGTAACAAACGACATATAAAATATCAGGGTGTTTGATGGTTGTTAAGCCGGATACAGAGAGAGACTGGTCCGGCTTTTTTTAAATTTTTGGAGGGCTGTAGCTTTTGCCAAGCATAAACAACCGCAACAGGTTGAGAGCGTTGGTAGCAGTCAATTCAATATTCCGCTGCCGGTCGAAGCGGAAATAGAGCAGTTTGGTTTCTACTCTTTCTTTATTACCTATTGCCACCCATACGCTACCAACAGGCTTTTCTTTAGTGCCGCCATCCGGCCCCATAATACCACTCACCGCTATAGCATAGGTAGTTCCTAATTTTTCCAAAGCGCCCTGCACCATTTGCTTTACTACTTCTTCCGATACGGCGCCCTTACTTTCTAATATCTCTCTTTCTACTCCTAACAGCGTTTCTTTAGCCGCATACGAATAACTTACAATGCTACCATTATAGTATGCCGATGAACCCGGCAAAGCTGTAATAAGATGAGCAATATAGCCACCCGTGCAGCTTTCGGCAGTGCCCACAGTTTCCCCTCTTTCCAGCAGCATACGGGCTATGGTCTGCTGCATGGTCTCGTCCCGGTCGGTCACTAGGTAGTCATTTACCAGCGCTTTTACTTTTTCAAACTCCCCATCAATTGCTGTTTCCAACTCAGCTTTGTAACCACCTTTGGCAGTAAGCCGTAGCCGCACCATACCATAGCTGGGCAGGTATGCCAGCTTAATAAAAGGCGGCAGGGCTTCTTCCCAATCTTTAATCATTTCAGCTAAAAAACTTTCGCCCACCCCGGCAGTAAGCAGGGTGCGGTGCAGGATGGTTTGCTCCGGGTAGCGCTGCGCCAATTGTGGCAACACATAGTCATCCATCATGCCCTTCATTTCGTGTGGTACGCCGGGCATACTTACATAAATTACCTCATTTTTTTCGAACCACATACCGGGTGCGGTGCCCCGTTTATTTTGGATAACAGTACAGCAGTCGGGCACTTCAGCCTGCTTGCGGTTACGGTCAATCATGGGGCGGTTCAGTCGGGCAAAAATGGCGGTTACGTTATCCAATGCTCCTTGATCTATAATCATTTTGCCACCAAAGTATTCGCATAGCAGTGGCTTGGTAATATCATCTGCCGTGGGGCCGAGGCCGCCGGTAATTAAAATGATGGAAGCAACCTTCGATTCTTCGTCCAGTGCCTGTACAATATCTTCCCGGTTATCGCCTACGGCCAGCCGGTGTTTTACGTTCAGGCCAATTTTGTTAAGGCCTTGCGCCATCCAGGCACTGTTGGTGTCTATCACCTGGCCTATCAGCAGTTCATCGCCTATGGTAATGATGGAAACGTTGGTATTAAGCATATTGGTTGTGAAGCAAAAATGAAGCAACGAATTTGAGGCAATTCAAAATACAAAAAACCATATAGCCACTATTCTATCTTTCATCCTTATGAGCCTATGTTTCCATGTGGTTATAAATTTTCAAACTGCAGCACCACTTACTAACGGCAAATATTCTTCTTCTACTTTTCTTCTGTTATTTTAGCACCAACCTATAACCAAACCGCATGAGTATGCTTACTCCCTGGACAAAAAGCCGCCTGCTCGGCTTTCGCTTTTTTGCCCTCTTTTTTACGCTGAATATCTTTCCTTTTCCACTCAGCTTGATTCCGGGTGTTGATAAGGTTACAGGTTATTACGATAGCGCTTGGGAAGCTCTGGTAAAATGGACCGGAAAGTACCTGCTGCATATACCTTACGATGTAGTGCCTATGCAAAACGGCAGTGGTGATACAACCTATAGCTATGTTCAATTCTTCCTGTTTCTCATAATTGCATTATTGGCATCTATCATCTGGACGGTGCCGACCGTAAGCCCCGCAACTACGACCGGCTAAGCTATTGGGCATCGGTGTATGTACGCTATTACCTGGCCACCGTTATACTAGGGTATGGCTTTGCCAAAGTAATTAAAACACAGTTTCCTACACCCTCTATCAGCACCCTCATGCAACCTTATGGCGAGTCTTCGCCCATGAGGCTGGCCTGGACGTTTATGGGCTATTCCAAAGCTTATAATGTATTTACCGGGCTGGGTGAAGTAATAGGCGGTCTGCTCTTGTTTTGGCGACGTACAGTGCTTACCGGGGCATTGCTACTAACGGTTGTAATGGGCAACGTAGTAGCCATCAATTTTTGTTTTGATGTACCAGTGAAACTATACAGCAGTCTACTCTTTGTAATGGCGCTATGGATAGGCTGGCCCTACC
>CAXTDG010000203.1:263-7943 GCA_964242675.1 uncultured Chitinophagaceae bacterium | reverse complement strand
GGGATTATACTATCAATTTCCAGGTAGTACCTGCACCTTTTCCTAACATGAGCATACTGCAACCTAACTTGGCCTATTTTACTGCTAAAGGTGTATACGGAGTATTTGAGCATGGCTGGTCATTAACCGGTGGCGGCTTGCAGGATTATAAGGCTTATCTATTAGCAAAACTGCTCTATTACCCGCAGGCAGATGCAGATAGTATTACGACCGATTTTTTCAGAAGTTATTATGGCAACGGGGGCGACGATCTGCTGCTCATTATTCAAAAAATGAAGAACGAAGTGCAGTCTTCCGATGTTAGACTCAGTAGTTATGGTGGCTTAGTCGAGCATGCAAACGATTATTTGTCAGTAGCCAACAGGCAATGGTACAATCAGCAGATAGCCAAAGCGATGAAAGCAATACAAAACGATGTTACTTTTTTACAACGGATAGATGCTTTTGCACAGGCTTTCCGATATGCAGACATTGAATTGAACGCTGCTTTAGTGGGAAGTGCAGCTTGGGCTAATAGTACGAACAAGACTTATAAGCAGGCTTTTAAAGTTGATAACAAGCAGCTTTTGAATGAGTATGTGGCTAAAACTCACCTTTACGGCCCACCGACAATAAATGAAGCTGACTTGCAGATGGCTGACTTTCAGCAGTTAATTGAACAAAAACTGGATGCCACCACTGCCGTAGCTGCTAATTTGGCTACCGGAGGCAAGGTCATATACAATACAACTTATCTGCCCGTTTTTGCCGGGCCGGGTGCCAACGCCTTGATTGATGGTAGCCTAGGTACCAGCAACTGGAGCCAGACTTGGCAGGGGTGGGCAAATACGAATATTGATGTAACTCTGCAATTACCTCAACCATCCACTATACGCAGCCTAAGAATGCGCTTTTTTCAGGACACAACTAACCGGCTTGTAGTGCCACTGCGCCTAGAAATATACACGAGCAGAGATGGTCAACGATTTAATAAAATGGCAGAAGTGCCTGCCCCGGCTGTAGCAGCGGCCGCTCTAATTTCTGAGTTTAATACAGTATTCCCGAAGCCACTTCAAGGCAGTTTTGTAAGATTGGTAGCTATATGGCCCGGGTACGAAACCATCAACAACAAGCAAGACGGCTCCTATATGTTTACTGACGTAATACACCTGCAATAACTTCCAGGTCTACATCTTTGCTGTATGGTTAGTGTTTGTATGGCCACTTACAATGGTGCCAAATACATAAAAGAACAATTGCAGTCGGTGCTGTCACAACTGAGTGCTGATGATGAAGTCATTATTTCTGACGACGGCTCAGCGGATACCACAATAGCTATCATTCAATCGTTTCAGGATAAGAGAATACGCTTGTTCCGTTCCCATTTCCGTTCTCCCATTCACAACTTCAATTTTGTATTGAGCCAGGCTATAGGGGAATACGTTTTTTTATGTGATCAGGACGATATCTGGTTGTCGGGAAGGGTAAGTACCGCTTTACAATGGCTGCAACATTATGATGTAGTAGTTTGTGATGCCGAAGTAGTAAATGAAAACGGGAAGCCCCTTCATCCATCCATGTATGCATTAATTCAATCTGGACCGGGGGTTTTGAAAAATTTTGTACGCAATACCTATTATGGTTGTTGCCTTAGTGTGCGACGAAAAGTTCTGCAAATAGCTTTGCCTTTCCCAAAACAGATTCCGATGCATGATATATGGCTGGGCTTTGTTGGCGGGTTGTTTTTTACGGTTTATTTCTGCCCGCAGCCCCTTGTGCAATACCGGCGGCATTCAGGAAACCTAACGCTTATTCATTCTAAAACTTCTCTCTGGAAGAAGTTTAAATACCGTTTCAATCTGTTACGCTACTTACCCTTAATCCTGCACCGCAGCTGGCTACAGGTCTAGCGCTGAATCTGCGGAACATGAAGCGGAATGTATCGCCGATTTACCGGTTTTAGTAGCAGCTTTGTCAGTTCAAACAATTTAAAAATAGGAAACAAATGACCTCTTATTGCTGTGTCCTTTGGCTGCTGCTGCAACAGCTTTTTAAAGCATTAGTACCTATATTTGGCTTTATAAGCAGGTAGTGCTGCGGCAACGTAAAAAATGACAGTGTAAATACATTGCTTTCAGATGCTCCGGAATGGAAGCTTCCTGTAGTTATATTTTACACTTTATCCCGACAGGTAATCATTGCATCTTGAATAAAAAAGTTTTAAAATTCAGGATCGGCAGGTTGTCATTTGCCCTTTTTGTATGAAAATATCTATTATAACAGTAGCGTATAACAGCGCTGCCACTATTCGAGAAACCATTCAAAGCGTTCTGAATCAGGACTACTCTAACATTGAGTACGTTATAGTCGATGGAAAATCGACAGACAATACAATGAGAATTGTTGAGGAATACAAACCGTCAATACAAACCATCGTTTCAGAACCGGATTATGGAATTTATGACGCTATGAATAAAGGCATAAGTCTTTGCACCGGTGATGTTATTGGTATACTTAATTCTGACGATTTGTATGAAGACAGCAGCGTTATTTCAACGGTAATGAGCGCCTTTATAGTAGATTCCGGGTTGCAGATAGTGTATGGAGATATTGTGTATGTGAAGCATAACGATTTGAACAAGGTAATCCGGAAATGGGTTTCCAAAAGTTACTACACCCGGTTTTTTGAAGACGGGCATGTGCCGCCGCATCCTGCCTTATTTATCAGAAAAGAAGTTTATGAAAAAGTAGGACAGTTTAATTTGACTATGCAACTAGCTGCTGATTACGAGTTTATGTTGCGGTTATTCAAACGGTATCAGTACAAGAGCAGGTATATTAACCGCTTATTAGTACGAATGCGGCTTGGCGGAGCAACCAACAGCAGTATCAAGAACATCATCAACGGTAACAAAGAAATCCTGGCAGCTTGGAAACTGAATAAACTGAAAGTTCCTTATCTTTTGGTGCCAAGGAGAATCGGCCTGCGATTAGTTCAGTTTTTAAGGTAGTGCTGAATTTGTGAGCCTGTACTTCTGATGACAATTTGACAAGGTAGTTATTAGGCCTGCGTAGGTAAAGTAAATGGGATTGTAAAAGGGATAATCAGCTTTATGCGTCTTTAGATCACATTAGTGGTGCTCAATGATTACTTGGTTTTTAAAATTTTTGTGTTTCAAACAGTTTTTCTTTAAAGCGGTTCTAATAAAATTTATAATGCTGAAAGCCACAACAATCGGGGGGTCCGGTTTTATAGGAACATACTTGTTGTCAATTTTACCATCAGAGGAGATTGCTAATATTGATAAGAATGATTCTGTTTCATTTGCTGCCCGGACAGTAAAAGCGGATGTACGTAATTTAGAGGAACTTAGGAAAGCCTTGAAGCCTTCGGATTTTGTGGTATTATTGGCTGCTGAGCACCGGGACGATGTCTCTCCCAAGTCGTTGTACTACGATGTGAACGAAACCGGAACCGCCAACGTGCTGGAGGCGATGGATAGCATTGGGATAAATAGAATTATTTTCACTAGTTCCGTAGCCGTTTATGGCCTTAATAAAAACAACCCTACTGAAGAGCACCCGGTCGACCCATTCAACCACTATGGCAAAAGTAAGTTTGCTGCTGAAGCTCTACTGAAAGCCTGGTATGATAAAGAACCGCAGCACCGTACGTTGGTTATTCTGCGGCCAACAGTTGTGTTCGGGCCGGGCAACAAGGGAAATGTCTATAATCTTTTACGACAGTTAGTAAGCGGACGGTTCATGCGTATAGGTTCCGGTCAAAACAAAAAATCCATGGCGTATGTAAAAAACATAGCCGCTTTCATAAGGCATTTGATTTACACGACAAACAAGCCGGGATATTATCTGTACAATTATGCCGATAAGCCAGATCTGACAATGAATGAACTTATAAAAACAACACAAAACGCACTAAAAAAAAAGATTTCATTCCTTGCTATTCCATACCCAGTAGGTTATGCCGGGGGCCTTGTTTTCGATCTGATAGCTGCTGTTACAACGAAGAAATTTCCTATAAGTGCCATAAGGGTAAAAAAATTTTGTGCGACGACTCAGTTTTCTTCTGATACAGTAGAAAGCACTGTTTTCTCACCTCCTTATACCCTACAGCAAGGATTAATAGAAACAATCGATTCTATTTAGAGATATATCTGAACAAAGGAGTAATATAGTACATACCCGGTTAAAGAGAATCTTCTGACATTCTCTGCGTTTTAAACTTATCATTGTATTTATCGTACCGGTAAAGTAGCAGCAGTGAGAAGTACTATTTTAATTTTGAGTGCATCATCAACATATCGTCTCCCATTCACCATCGCCTTTGTAGCCAATACCGCCTGGAGTATGTACAACTTCCGGAAGGGTTTGCTTGTGAGCCTAATGAAGGATGGGTATAAGGTGGTAATAATAGCACCGGAAGATGATTACATGGTAAACCTCACCAACCTTGGGGTTGATTTTTATCCATTAACAAGCATCCGCAACCATGGCGTTAATCCTTTACAAGATTTGGCCTTGCTACGGGAATTAAAGATTTTGTATAAAAAAATTAAACCGGCCTTCATCTTTCATTACACCATTAAACCCAATATTTACGGTACGCTGGCAGCTTCGCAATTAGGCATTCCCTCCATTGCTATTACCACGGGGCTTGGTTATGCTTTTACCCATCATAATCTTGTATCAATGGTGGTAAAAAGGTTATACCGTTTTGCTTTACGGCGGGCTAAAGAAGTATGGTTTCTCAATAAAGAAGACTCAAAAATATTTCTTCAATACAACATTATTCGATCCCAGCAAGCGTATGTGCTAAATGGAGAAGGGGTAGATACGCACTACTTTTCAGCCATTCGCAAACCATTGAATCATGCGGTTCGCAAGTTTATCTTGGTAGCTCGGCTTATTTATGATAAAGGAGTAGAAGAATATGCAGAAGCAGCAGCTATCTTACAAAAAAAAGGATACAAATTTCGCTGCCAGGTACTGGGTTTTTTTGAAGACCGTAACCCTAAAGCTATTCACCGGCAGCAAATAATTGATTGGCAGCGGCAAGGTTTAATTACTTATTTAGGAGATACTACGGATGTGCGTCCTTTTTTAGAGGCGGCCGATTGTTTTGTTCTTCCATCTTATTACGGAGAAGGAATGCCACGTACCATCATGGAAGCTGCCAGCCTTTCCAAACCTGTTATAGCTACAGACCATACAGGTTGCCGGGAATTGGTAGATGATGGCGAAACCGGTTTTTTGTGCCAGATAAAAAGTGCTACTGATCTGGCTGCCAAAATGGAAGCCATCTTAAAAATGCCGGTTGAACAGTTACATGAAATGGGTACAAAAGGCCGCTTAAAAATGGTAGCTGATTTTGAAGAGTCTATTATAATCAGCCAATATCAGCGTGTAGTTAGAAATTTCACTGGCCATCCCCAAATATCTCCGGTAGAAGTATAATTGTCTGTCGCTAATTAATTATAAATGAGTTTCTTATCTGCTATCAAATTGTAAATTAAACATGGCTGTAGTATTTCTTTGAAAGTCTTTTTTGGCTAAAAACTTGCTATAAATGAAGCTTAATTTCTGAACAGTTTATAATGAATGCTTTTACAATTAAGGATGTTGAAAATTTGTCGGGCATTCAAGCACATACTTTACGTATCTGGGAGCAGCGATATAGTTTCTTAAAGCCCCAGCGGTCTACTACCAACATTCGATATTACACAAATGAGGAACTAAAAACGATCCTCAACGTAGCCTTGCTGAATCGATTTGGCTATCGTATTTCCCGCATTAGCAAAATGAGCCAGCAGGAAATAGCCGAAAAAATATTGACCCTACTTCCCGGAGAAGCTCAACATCATAACATCATCAACCAAATGCTGGAGCAGATGATAGATATGGAACTGGATAAATTCGATAATCTATTATCTGGCATTATTCATCAGTTTGGTGTTAAGCAAGCTTTTACTGACATTACTTTCCCTTTTTTGGAACGAATAGGAATGCTTTGGAGTACGGGACGGGTAAATGCAGCGCAGGAACATTTTGTATCGAATATTATTCGCCAAAAACTATTAGCCGAAACCGAGAATCTTCCGGTGCCCCAAAATAGTTCCAACCGGGTACTTCTTTTTTTACCGGAAGGGGAGGTGCATGAATTGGGAATTCTGTTTGTACAATACCTGGTGAAAAAACAAAAACAGCAGAACTGGTACTTAGGGGCCAATGTGCCAATAGAAGATGTGCAGTACGTGGCAGAGGCAAAACAACCAAGTTATTTATACACCCACCTTACAGCTGTTACACAAAGTTTTAGCCTCGATAAGTTCGTTCATCAAATGCATGAACTGATTCCTAAAATGCAATTAATAATTTCAGGGCCAGTAACCGTTGGTTATAATAAAGAACTACCTGCCAATATTCATCTGTATACTTCAAAACAGCAAGTACTCGATTTTGTAGATTCGTTGGAAAAAATGGAATAAATGTACTATTGTCAGCTAGTTATGACAGCATAACAAATGGGTTGCATTATGGCGCAACTTGGGGCATGGCAGCTTATTTGATTAGTAATAAACGGCTAAACAATATTTTTCTCTTTCCTGTACCGGCAGCTTTTCCTTTCTTTTTCAAACATTTTTTGTTTAACACAGTAAAAGCAAGATTTCTGGATTTGGATTTGTTGTTTAAAGCTAACTTTATAATAATTAAACAAATCTGCCATGACACCGATTGACTTCAACCAGATGTTATTGAGCAACACTGATTTTCTGAAGCCGTTTGCTATAACACTGACCCGAGATAATGAAATTGCAAAAGATCTGATGCAGGAAACCATGTTCAGGGCCCTGGCAAATAAGGATAAGTATAATGTGGGTACAAACATTAAAGCATGGTTGTACACTATTATGCGGAATATATTTATCAATAATTACCGCCGCAAAGCAAAGCAAAACACCATTTTTGACAACACACCCAACGATTTTCTACTTGATTATAACCAGGTTACAGTTGGAAATCCTGCTGAGCACAACCTCAAGTTGAAGGAAATTAACACCGCTATACACAATCTGCCGCAGATTTTCCGCAATCCGTTTCTTTTGTATTATGATGGTTACAAGTATCATGAGATAGCTCAGATGCTGGAAGAGCCTTTGGGTACAATAAAAAGCAGGATTCACTTTGCTCGTAAGCTGCTAAAAAACCAGTTGGAGCGTTTCTAAACTTCATTCCTTTTAATTCATTTTTTGAGCAGAAAAGCAATAGTAATAGGAAGTGGCTTTGCCGGTTTATCGGCGGCCACTTTTTTAGTTAAGGCAGGTTGGCAAGTAACTGTTTTGGAAAAGCATAACCAGCCGGGAGGTAGAGCTAGAAAGCTGGAAGCAGCAGGATTTACTTTCGACATGGGGCCAAGCTGGTATTGGATGCCCGATGTTTTTGAGCGGTATTTTCAGCAATTTGGGAAGCAGGTTTCGGATTATTACACGTTGCAACGCCTCGACCCATCGTACCGGGTATTCTGGCCTTCCGGTTTTTGGGACATTCCTTCAGGATACGAACAAGTGAAACAGCTGTTTGAAAGTATTGAACCCGGTGCGGGTCAGCAGTTAGAAAAGGTCATGCAGGACGCCGCTTTCCACTATGAAGTAGGCCTACAAAAACTGCTATTTAAGCCGGGGC
>CAXTDG010000203.1:0-253 GCA_964242675.1 uncultured Chitinophagaceae bacterium | reverse complement strand
CCGGGGCAGTCTGTTTCAGAATTCTTGGATGCAGATTTACTAAAAGGCCTCCTAAAACTGGATGTTTTTACTTCAGTAAAAAAGCATATTGGTAAGCACTTCAAAAATCCCCAACTACAGGAACTGATGGAATTCCCGGTTTTGTTTTTGGGGGCTCTGGCCGAAAAAACGCCAGCTTTGTACACGCTGATGAATTATGCAGACATTGTTGGCGGAACCTGGTTCCCCAAAGGGGGTATGTACAATATTGTAG
>CAXTDG010000202.1:0-7982 GCA_964242675.1 uncultured Chitinophagaceae bacterium | reverse complement strand
GATAAAGAGTGGTGCGATAAAAGCGAACAGCTTTAAGATTATATCAAAAGGGGCGAATGTTGTCAATTGTAATCCTGCTATAAATGAATGCCATGATGCAAGCGGTGGCGGCGGTGCTGGCGGAACGGTTATGCTACAAACTTCCAATTATATAGGTGCTGCTGCAATAGATGTAAGTGGTGGCAAAGGTGGCGACCTAACTATTTTTAGTCCGGCAACGGGAAGAGGTAGAATAGGACCGGGTGGGGGTGGTGGTGCAGGCGTTGTTTGGTACAGTATCCCTACAGCCAACCCACTTATTACAGAAACAAAATCTGGTGGTACAAATGGTGTTATTCTTCAGGACAATAATAACCCTTGGGGAGCAACTGCTGGCGCTGCAGGTACTACTTATTACAATTTGAACTTTGCTTACGATCTCACACCTTTTCAAAAAAATATTGACTCTGTTAGAATAAAAGATTCTGCTGTTGGCTGTAGTGCTTTCAACTTCCGGGGACTAGAATATATCCATTATTTACCTATAAGTAGCTGGCAGTGGGCATTTGGTGATGGTGGTACTGCCAATACACAAAATACGGGTCATCAATACCAGGCAACTGGAAATTATACAGTAAAGTTGGTAGTTACTGATGCAAATGGATGCAAAGACAGTGCTTCTATAATTGTAAATGTAGCTGGTGCTAATAGTTCCGATTTTTCGTTTGAACTAAATGCTTGTAATCCTTTGTCTGTCCAGTTTATTAGTAATGCACCCCTGCCAGTAAATAACTATTGGTCTTTTGGAGATAATGGCACACTCGTAAACAACCAAAGTCCGCAACATACTTTCTCTACTCCAGGTAATTATATTGTTAGATATGTAAACCCAACCAGCAACTGCCCCGATACTGTTACTAAAATGATTTCAGTTGGTCTTACGTACGAGAATATACTTCTTACAAATGACACTACAATATGCTTACAAAGTACCAAGCAATTGCAAACCGTGCCTTCTTACAATTTTTGCTGGTTTCCTGCTACCTATTTAAACAATCCGATATTAGCCAACCCTGTAACTAATACACTACAAAACATTAAATACTTCTTTACTGCTCTAACCAATAGTTCCAGCCTGTTGGTCAATGGTAGTTTTTCGCAGGGCAATACTGGTTTTACTTCAGCTTACAATTACTCCGCAAATAGTAGTACTGCAAGTGGTCAGTACAATGTGAGTGTAAACACTGGTGTCTGGTTGGGTAACGGTGTAGCTTGCAGCACCGACCATACAACTGGCACTGGCAACATGATGATGGTGAATGGTGCCACCACCTCCAATACCAAAGTTTGGGAGCAAACAGTATCCATTACACCCAATACCAATTATGAACTTTCCGGATGGGTCGCCGGATTAAGCATAACTAATCCGGCTGGAATACAGTGGCAGATAGATGGAATCAATTTAGGAAATGTAGTGACTGCCCCAAGTAGTACCTGTACCTGGATTCGGTTTTCGACTATTTGGAATTCCGGTTCAAAAACCAATATTCAATTAGCCATTGTAAATACTACAACACAAGCTCAGGGCAACGATTTTGCTTTAGACGATTTGTCTTTCGCTCCTGTTTTTATGCGACGTGATAGTGTACAAATAACAGTAGATAGCCCATTTGTGAGAACCAGAAATGATACAGCTATCTGTAATAAAGACACCATTCAGTTGCAAGCTACTGGCAGCGCAACTTACTCATGGTCACCAGGCACAAGCTTGTCATCCAGCAATGTTTATAATCCATTTGCTTATCCATCCGCTACTACACAATATATTGTCACGGGCACCAGTGCCAGGGGATGTACAGCAAAAGACACGGTTATTATTCAGGTAAAAAATCTTCCAGTGGTTAGTCTGACCACAGTTGATACAACTGTCTGTATTAATAATCCAGTTCAACTATCTGCCAGCGGAGGAACCAGTTATGTGTGGCAACCTGCAGCTACACTTAATAGTGCAACTAGTGCTAATCCAATAGCTAATCCTATTGGCAGTACTACTTATTACGTGACTGTTTCTAACATAGATAATTGCAAAGCGATAGATTCTGTAAAAGTGCAGGTCAGGCAACATGCGGTATTTGCTGTCAGCCCGGTAAATGCAGCTTGTATTGGTACGTCTGTACAATTGAATGCCACTGGTGGCGATTCTTATTTATGGACACCTAATACAGGTCTTTCTAATCCAGCAATAGCCAATCCAATAGCCAATCTGGCAACCTCTACAAATTACATAGTCAAAATTAAATCAACCATCTGCCAGGATTCAACTCTGCTGAATGTACCTGTTACTGCTTTGCCACTACCCGTTGTAAGTGCTACCCGATCAAACGATATTGATTGTAACGTAGGTGTGGCTACGCTTACGGCTTCTGGTGCTAGGACCTATCGCTGGTCACCAGGCCTTACACTATCCGACAGTTTATCAGCTGCTCCAACAGCCATTCCAGTTGCCACTACAATTTATACGGTGACCGGCAAGGATGTCAACAATTGTACTAACACAGATACTGTAGTGGTGCTGGTAAAATATGATGGGAATGGACAGCATTATATGCCTAATGCTTTTACACCTAATGGAGATGGATTAAATGATTGCTTAAGTATTAAAAACTGGGGAGATATTAGACAATTGCAGTTTTCTATCTATAACCGCTGGGGCCAACTTGTTTTTTATACTACTAATCCTGCTGCCTGCTGGGATGGAAAGTATAAAGGCGAATTACAGCAGTCAGGTAATTTCATTTACATCATAAAAGCCAAAACCGCCTGTGGCGATGTAGATACAAAAGGAAATGTGCTTTTACTACGATAGCAAAAGTTTACTAAAACATAAAAAAAGTGCTATTCTGCATTTACTTAAATTAAGTTACTAAACTTCTCTGGAAACATATTAAGCAAGCCTTTGCCGGATCACAAGTATGAAGCAATAAAATAGCGATGCCATTCCATTGTGATACAAGTGTTTAATGTGGGGCGCAGCAGCCCGTTCTTTAAGTGAAAACTGCTACTTTCATACCCTTAAAAACTATCAGTTTAATTTTTTTATTCTGGTTATATTCATAGTACCTAATAGTTCAATGATTTATCTGTAGCCATATTTTAGCTGCGGAAAATCTCTTAAAATATAGCGATGTACACAGAAATCGATAGCTGCCGTGTTTCAGGAAGTAAAAATCTGATAAACGTACTTTCTCTCGGCGAACAATACCTCACTGGCGTATTTCCAAAATCGAAGGAGGAAGTTGTATCCAAAGGGCCACTGGATTTGATGTGGTGCCCCGATAGTGGACTGTTGCAGTTGAAACAGTCTTATGATTCAGATGAAATGTATGGTGATAACTACGGCTATCGCTCCGGGTTAAACAAATCTATGGTACAACATCTTACCAATAAAATACATACGCTGGAAAAGATGGTAAAACCATTAACTAATGATCTGGTGATTGATATTGGGAGCAACGATGCTACTTCTTTAAAAGCGTATGAAGGAACGTACCAAAAAGTAGGAATAGACCCAACAGGCACAAAGTTTAAAGAATACTATACCAATGATATTAGTCTAATTCCTGACTTTTTTTCAGCATCTGTATTTCGCCAGCATTTCCCAAATGCGAAGGCAAAAATCATTACTGCCATTGCTATGTTCTACGATTTAGAAAGGCCTGTAAATTTTGTAAACGATATAGCTGAAGTACTTGCTGATGATGGTGTATGGCATTTTGAGCAAAGCTATATGCCTTCAATGCTTCGCACTAATTCGTATGATACTATTTGCCACGAACATCTGGAGTTTTACTCTTTTAAAGTAGTAAAAAACTTGTTGGAGCAGTGTGGCATGCGAGTAATAGATGTGCAGATGAATGCCATAAATGGAGGCAGTTTCGCAATAACAGCAGGGCATAAAAACGGTCCTTACCGCTCTAATCAACCAATTATTGATTGGATGCTACAGCAGGAAGACGATATGGGGCTAGATACACCTAAGCCTTACAGAGATTTTGAAGAAAGAGTATTCAGGCACCGGAAAAACCTACTAGGGTTGATGGATGCTTTGAAAAATGATGGAAAGACCATCATAGGATACGGCGCCTCTACCAAAGGAAATGTACTGCTACAGTTCTGCGGCATTACAGACCAGCATATTCCTTATATAGCTGATGTAAACGAACAGAAGCATGGTTCCTTTACACCGGGTACCCGTATACCCATTATCTCCGAAGCAGAAGCCAGGGCTATGAAACCGGATTATTTTTTTGTGCTTCCCTGGCATTTCAAGCACAATATCCTCGACCGGGAACAAGCTTTCCGGGAGCAGGGTGGTAAATTTATTTTTCCTTTACCAGAAATAGAAATTGTATAAGTGAAGCAGATGGTGGCGTTAATTTTTGGGGTAGCCGGGCAGGATGGTTTTTATTTAAAACAACTATTAGAAAATGAAGGGCTAACGGTACACGGCGTTTCCCGAAGTAAAGGCGAATGGATACAAGGTGATGTAAGCGAACAGCCGCTTGTAGAACAATTAATTCGGACTTTGCAACCCGATTATGTTTTCCATTTAGCAGCCAATTCAACTACCCGGCATACCGCTGCGTTCGAAAACCATCGCTCCATAGAAAGTGGAACGCTTTATATCATCGAAGCCTGTTATCAATTCAGTAAACACACAAAGGTTTTTTTGTCGGGCAGTGCCGTACAGTTTGCTAACGATGGAATGCCCATAAATGAGCAAACACCTTTTGCTCCGCTGAGTCCTTATGCGGTGTCACGTATCAGTTCTACTTATATGGGCCGCTACTATCGTTCGCTGGGAATGCAGGTATATGTCGGATATTTCTTCAACCACGATAGCCCATTAAGAACAAGCAGGCACATTAATCAGGCTGTTATCGGTTCGGTAAAACGGATAGCTGCTGGTAGTAATGAAATGCTGGAAATTGGCGACTTGAATACTAAAAAGGAATTCAATTTTGCTGGCGATATAATGCAGGCCGTTTGGATGCTGGTAAATCAAAACATTTACTATGAAGCTGTACTTGGTTCGGGGCAGGCATATAGCATTCAGGAATGGATACGCATATGTTTTGATTTAGTGGGGTTGAACTGGAAAAAATACACAGTAGAAAAGCCTGGTTTTAAAGCTGAGTATACTCAGTTAGTATCAGATCCTTCCCTGATTTTTTCAATGGGTTGGAAACCTAAAACAAGTATGGAACAGTTGGCAAAAATGATGTATGAAAATGCTGTTGAGTAGCAGGTATTATCATTCTCATTTTGTTTAATTTTCATGTATAAGCTTCTTTAAATACTCAAATGAGATTGACATTTACAGAAGGGATACTATTAATAATGGCTGTGCTTTTTTAAGTTGATTCTGCTATAAATTTGAGATAGGGTTCAATCCGTTTATCAAATGAATAAAAACGAGCAACTTCCAATGTATTGTGGCAATAGGTATCGTAGTTGGCTCTGATTTTATCAACTGCTTTTTTAATGGTGGCTGGCTGTAAGTCATCAACCAAAACGCCACAGTTGTATTCTTTTACAAACTGAAAACCTATAATATTATTGCAAACAACCGGTAAGCCTGCTGCCATGTACTTAAACATTTTACCAGATGGTGCCGTTGCGTAGTTAAAATAACGGGATTGCACAACCGGATTATCAAAATTATAAAAGCAAAAACCGATAGCAAAGGTTTGTAAGTAGGCGGCCATATCTTCATCACTTAAATAAGTGCTATTACTAATAAGCTGCCCGTTACTCAAAAGCTGGTTATACTTAAATTGAACGATGTTTTGATCAGTTTTCAATATTGCCCCCTGATGTGTCATTTGCTCCGATGGGTAAGCAGCCAGAAAATCAAGGCATTGGTAAAACCCAAATTCGTCATTGGCAGCACCAGCGTAAACAATTCTGCTGCGATTGGTAGGGATAGTAATAGGGCGATAGATGGGAGCATTCTGAACAAAAAAAACTTTCAGCTTTTCAGTCTTAAACAAATACTCGTACCGTTCCTGCGATTGGATAAGTACACAGTTAATAAGGCTCTTGTCAATTAATGGAAGAAGTTGTTCCTGCACTGTCAATTCCAGCGAAAGAAAATCGGAATGTAACCGCAACAATGAGCAAAAGAAAAGTTGTAGGTTATCATTACTGATAATTCTGAAATAAGATTCGGTTTGCAGATGCTTTTTTATAAACCGATACTTAAAAAAGTAGTCCCGAAAATCGAGTCCTTGTTTTTTAGAAAGTCTTACCTCACCAGGGAAAAATGAAAATAGCATGAACAGCAGTTTATAAAATTTTCTGCTTTTTACACCATAGTACTGGTGGTAAATGACATTTGCTATTCTTGATTTTTGGCTATTGTAGTCAACCGGATTTTGGGCAATTATCGTAACAGCATAGGCTTGAGCCAGTGCATCGTATAGCTGCAGCGTAGTGGGTGAATATGCCAGATGTGGGCCATTGAATAATATTAGTACCTTTTTCTTAGAAGGCATCGTGCTGGATTTCAAAATTTTCTCTTTGAGAAGAGTGTATTGATATGGGTATCTGCAAACACATAATAACCTTTCGACTCCATAAACAGGTGGATGTCATTGGTTTTTTTTTCTGTGTTATCAGTACTAAAGGTGATGGTTTCCGTGCAGATAAGACCTGGACTATACAAGTCGAAATTCAATGACTGTAGGATAGCCAAATCCATTCCCTCTACATCAATTGAAAGAAAATCAGGTGCTTTTTTGAAATGCTCAGCAATTACTGAATTGATATTTCTGATAGGCACCTGCTTCACTTCTGGTTTTATACCCGATTCTTGTTCTCTTATAGCGGCCTCTTCTTCCGAAAATGTATTCCAGCTATTTCGCCAGCCAGGGAAAGCAAAAAACGGAATACCTGCTGATTCTATAACCCCGACTCCTATGTTCAATACAACATCTCGTGGTCGGGCTTTTTTTATAATTTCTATCATGCTGGTATCAGGCTCTATACATACACCATGGCTATGATTCCGGTAGAAGAAGTAGGTGTTGTTGCAGGAAATTGGCTGGTTAGTGCCAATCTCCAGGTATGTAGGTTTCTGTATGCCTACCGTATCAAAATAATAACGGGCAAGCAAATCTTCACCTGTTTGAGCATAACTCGGTTGCCCTTTTAATGTTATAATATCTATACCCTTCAGGCATTTTTCAATAAATCTTTTTAGGTTCATAGTTTTTGTTCAAATACTTTTCACAGTGGTCTTATGGGGTAAATCTTTTTTCATAATTGTACCATAAATCATGGGCTCATAAATGGCATATGGGGCAAAATATCTATGTCGGTTTTTAAATGGTGCCGGTATTATTGAACCTGATCGGAAAGTAAAAGGTTGAAAAAATAAAACAGAAAAGAAGGTTTTATAAAGCAACTTTTTCTGCAATAGTTACCAAATGAAATGGAGGGCAAACCTGCTGATAAGTTGTTTTGAAGCCCACATACTGTAACAGTTCTTTTATTAGTTCCAAACTAAACACATGGTGGTGTACAATTCTTGTGTCGTAGTTACTCTTTAGTTTTTTTTCGAAAGTTGCTTTATCTGTGCCTACATCATAAGTGGAATCATGCTTTTGCATGATTTCGGCAAAGTGAGTTGTGTCATTTTCCTTGGTGTTGGCTTTGTAATCTTCAAGTAAATGCTGAAAGGAAGTATAATCCCGGTATCTGTCGAACGTATGGTTTTTATCAGGAAGTAACAATACTAAACGGCCTCCTTTTTTCAGCACTCTGTTCCATTCTTTCAATGCTTTTATTGGGTTGGCTACATGTTCCAGGCTATGACTCGATAGGACAAAATCATATTTGCCAGTTTCCACCCTACTGAGATCAGTAGCTTCAGCAATGTATTGATACCCAGTTTTTTGCTGGAAATAAGTATAACTGTTTCCCTCTTTTATTTTCCCTTC